>NZ_CP045997.1:1577748-1877748 GCF_010233585.1 Spirosoma endbachense | reverse complement strand
AGCCAGGCATAAATTTTTCAATCTAATTTTAATGTCCGGCTGTTTAGACCGTATTTGACTATAATGAACCCAAAGTTGACACCCTAGACTATTAAATAGTATTATTTGAAGAATAGCCGACCTCTTCAGGAATAGCCCTGTTAGTACGAGAGCCATTGAATCCCCATAATAGGTATTTTTAGTATAGAATTAAGTAGGTAATCCTCACTAGATCGAAACGGAGATTTAAACTTTTCCAATATCTTTTAATTTCCTTCTCATACCGTTTTAATGTCTTGGTGCTTGATTTGTGACAAAGCAACACAGACACAAGCAATGCAACGCCGGCATTTTCCCTCGATTTTGCTCTACTGCTTTGGACTGGCCCTGGCTTTTTCACTCGTGTTCAATGGATTTCTTCTGTACGAGCAAACCCGTCTGCGAAGCATTTACGAATACGAATTAGGCAACGCAGTCCACCCGGTGGATCTCGTGGTTTGGCAACAGCAGCTTTCAGACTGCAAACGAGCTAACCAACAGAAAGACAGCCTGATTCTTCAATTGGAGCAGCGACCCAACGCCACTCCAGGTCAGACAGTCAAAGTTGAGCGGAACTCGAATGGGCTAATGAAGAACTAGAAAATGAAATAACCAGCAGCAAATCAACGTGGCCAATGCCTACTAATAATTGTCAAACTAGTCCCGTGCAAAACAATAAAATTATCATGAATAGAATGCTCATACTCACGAGCTTGTGCGCCTTGTTGGGCTTGGCAAGTTGTGGACATAAAGAAGAAGAAAAGGAAGAGGAAATTAAGTATCAGGTTACGAGTCCATTAAAAAGAGACACAACAATCACCAATGACTACGTCTCTCAAATTCACTCTATCCAGCACATCGAATTAAGGGCACTGGAAAAAGGGTATCTGCAGAAAATTTTTGTGGACGAAGGGCAGTATGTCAGAAAAGGGCAGCTCATGTTTCAAATTCTGCCTATACAATACCAGGCTGAACTATTGAAGGCCCAGGCCGAAGCCAATTTTGTCGACGTCGAATACAAAAACACAAAGCTGCTGGCGGATAGTAATATCGTGTCGAAAAATGAATTGGCCCTGGCTAAAGCTAAGCTGGATAAGGCAAAAGCTGAAGTATCCGTAGCGCAGATCCACCTTGGATTTACGGAGGTCAGAGCGCCTTTCGATGGTATTATGGACCACTTCCAGGTACGGTTGGGCAGCCTTGTTAATGAGGGCGATTTGTTGACCACACTCTCCGACAATAGCAAAATGTGGGTGTATTTCAATGTGCCGGAAGCCGAGTACCTGAACTATAAAACGCACGCGCAAGAGGAGAATCTGAGTAGTGTCAACCTGCTGATGGCCAATCAACGGGTATATGATCATCCTGGTGTGGTTCAAACCATTGAGGCTGACTTCAACAACGAAACGGGTAACATTGCGTTCCGCGCTACATTCCCCAATCCTAAAGGGCTGTTACGGCATGGCGAAACCGGTAATATACAAATGACTTTGCCGATGAAAAACGCCCTGATCATCCCGCAGAAAGCCACCTTCGAAGTCCTGGAAAAGAAGTACGTGTATATAGTCGATAAAGACAACAAAATTCGATCGAGGGAAATCACCATAGCCGCCGAAATGCCGCACATTTTTGTCGTTCGAAGCGGTCTGAATAAAGATGATAAGATCCTTCTGGAGGGCTTACGTCAGGTAAAAGAAAACGAAAAGATACAATACACATTCGTGAAACCAGAGTCTGTTATCTCTAATCTAAGCTTGTATGCCGAGTAATCAGACATTCTAAAAACCAGACGTTATGTTCAGTAAATTCATTCGCAGACCTGTATTCGCTATCGTGATCTCGATCATGATAGTCTTTATCGGCATACTGGCTATCCAGAAATTGCCTATTTCTCAATTCCCTGATATTGCTCCCACAACCGTAAATATATTCATTGCTTATCCCGGCTCCAGTGCCGATGTATTGGTAAAATCAACGCTGATTACATTGGAACAGGCAATCAATGGCGTTCAGGATATGCGGTATATTGCGACCGATGCAACCAGCGCCGGTGAAGCTACCCTCCGGATTATTTTTGAACCGGGGACAGACCCCAACGTGGCCGTTATACGGGTGAAAACGAGGGTGGATCAGGTTATGCCACTCCTGCCCGAACTGGTTCAGCGTGAAGGGGTTATTATTTCGCCTGTGCAACCCAGTATGTTGATGTACGTCAATCTCTATTCCAAGGAAAAGAGTATTGACGAAAAATTCTTGTTCAACTACGCCACCGTTAAAATGATCCCCGAAATCCAGCGGACTAAAGGGATCGCCAGGGCACAAATATTGGGTAGCCGGCGGTATGCGATGCGCCTATGGTTAAACCCTGAGCGCATGCGGGCCTATAATATCTCCACCGAAGAAGTCATGAAGGCCGTAGGGGAGCAGAGTATTATCGGTCGGCCAGGCCGGATCGGTCAAAGCTCCGGTATAGCTGCCCAGTCGCTGGAATATGTACTCACCTACAAAGGACGGTATAACAAGCCGGAAGAGTATGAGGGTATCATTATCCGGGCCAATTCAGCCGGTGAAAGCATACACTTACGGGATATAGCCCGCGTTGAATTGGGAAGTGAATTCTTTGACATCTATTCGAACCTGGATGGCCATGCGTCGGCAGCCATTGTATTGCGGCAAAACTATGGTAGTAATGCCAGTGACGTTATTGAAGAAGTAAAAAAGAAGCTCGAAGTAATGAAAGAATCCTTCCCTCCGGGAGTGGATTACAAAATCAGCTATGACGTGTCCAACTTCCTGGATGCCTCAATCGAGCAGGTAATTGATACGTTGCGGGATGCATTTTTACTGGTTGCCTTAGTTGTTTTCATATTCCTGGGCGATTGGCGTTCAACCCTGATACCGATCCTCGCGGTTCCGGTATCCTTGATCGGGGCGTTTTTCGTCATTCAGGCTTTTGGGCTTTCCATCAATTTAATTACCCTCTTTGCCCTGGTACTGGCCATTGGTATTGTGGTGGATGATGCCATTGTGGTCGTTGAGGCCGTCCATGCCAAGATGGAAGAAGAGCCGAATCTATCACCCTTTGGTGCGGTTAGAAAAGTGCTTGGTGAGATTAGCGGAGCTATTATCGCCATTACCCTGGTAATGGTATCGGTATTCCTGCCTATCTCCTTCATGTCGGGTCCGGTCGGTACGTTCTATCGTCAATTCTCGATCACTATGGCCAGTTCCATTGTGATTTCGGCCCTGATCGCCCTGACACTTACGCCCGTGTTATGTGCCATGTTGTTGAAAAATCACCATGGCCATCCCGAACGGAAGAAAAACTTCCTGACCAAAGGGATCGATAGTTTCAACCGGGTGTTTGACAAACTTACCGGACGATACGTTGGCTTGTTAAAATTAATCGTTAGCCGACGAGTCGTTACGTTCATCATATTATTGGGTTTCTGCGCAGGAATATTCTATGAGAATACCGTTCTGCCAGCCGGATTTATTCCGAACGAGGACCAGAGTACGATTTATGCGATTATCCAGACGCCACCGGGTTCTACCCTGGAAAAAACCAACCAGGTTTCCCGAAACCTTCAGAAAATTTGTGAAGAAGTTCCGGGTATAGAATCGGTATCGTCGCTGGCCGGTTACGAGATTATGACCGAAGGCCGGGGTTCCAATGCCGGTACGTGTCTGATCAACCTGAAACCTTGGGGAGATCGAGACAAAAACGTGAAGGAAATCATGGAAGAACTGGAAGGTAAGACGAGAAATCTTGGCGCTGTGGTTGAATTCTTCGAACCACCGGCTATTCCTGGATTTGGTACGTCAGGCGGTTTTTCCATGCGCTTATTGGATAAAACGACCGATACCGACTACCGTGAGTTTGATAAGATCAACAAAGAATTCATGGCGAATTTGGGCAAGCGTAAAGAGCTGACTGGCTTGTTTACCTTTTTTGCCGCGAATTATCCGCAATACGAACTGGAGATCGACAATAATCTGGCCATGCAGAAAGGCGTGTCTATCGGAAAAGCGATGGATAACCTTAATATCATGATTGGCAGTACCTACGAACAAGGGTTTACCAAGTTTAACCAGTTCTTCAAAGTGTATGTGCAGTCTGATCCTAAGTACAGAAGGCTTCCATCCGATCTTTTAAAGCTTTTTGTCAAAAACGATGCGGGTGATATGGTGCCCTACTCAGCATTCATGCGGCTTAAAAAAGGTCAGGGACCGAATGAAATTACCCGCTTCAATTTGTACAATTCTGCCGCCATTCAGGGCCTTCCGGCGAAAGGATATACAACAGCAGATGCCATACAGGCCATACGGGAAGTTGCCAAAAAGACCCTGCCAAGAGGATACGATATCGCTTTTGAAGGCCTTTCCTACGACGAATCGATCCGGGGAAATGAGTCTCTGTATGTGTTCCTGATTGTATTGGCCTTCGTTTACTTTGTGTTGGCAGCCCAGTACGAAAGCTTTATCATTCCGTTGGCTGTAGTGTTCTCGCTGCCGGTTGGGATATTTGGTTCGTTTTTGCTGCTCAAGTTAATGGGGCTGGAAAACAACATCTATGCCCAGATCGGACTCATTATGCTGGTTGGTCTGTTGGGTAAAAATGCCGTACTGATCGTGGAGTTTGCCGTTCAGAAACGCCATCAGGGAGAAACAATTCTGAACGCAGCCATTGAAGGGGCCAGGGTCCGTTTCCGCCCGATCTTAATGACCTCATTTGCCTTTGTTGCCGGACTGATACCGCTGATAAGTGCAACCGGTGCCGGCGCTATTGGTAACCGTACCATTGGTGCTTCAGCCATGGGTGGTATGTTATTCGGCACCATTTTCGGGGTCATAATCATTCCTGGATTGTACTACATATTTGGCAGTTTGGCTGATGGCAGAAAGATGATTAAAGATGAAGAAGATGATTCTTTAACCGAAAATCTGGTTCATTCAGTTGACATTTTCCCACAAACAGAAGAAGTTTAATCGATGAGCAATAAAAGACTATTGGCTTGCTTAGGGATAGCTTTCATTGCCCTACTCAATGCCGCCTGTAGTGTTCCGCGCCTGGTTGGAAAAACAGAGAATAAACTGGTACCTGCGAGTTATAACAACTCGCAGGACTCGACCAATTCGGCAAAGAGTACCTGGAAAGAGTATTTTACCGACCCCAATCTGGCAGCCCTGATTGATACAGCTTTGTATAACAATCAGGAACTAAATATTACGCTACAGGAAATCCAGATGGCTAATAACGAAATATTAGCCAGAAAAGGGGCTTACCTACCCTTCGTTACGGTGGGTGGCGGTAGCGGTGTCGACAAGGTGTCGCGCTATACGAGTCAGGGAGCGGCCGATGCCTATTCAGAAATAAAACCGGGTAAAGAAACGCCGGAGGTTTTACCGAATTCGTATATAGGTGCCTTTGCCAGTTGGGAAGTGGATATCTGGCATAAGCTGCGTAACGCCAAAAAAGTGGCCGTAATGAATTACCTGGCTTCTATTGAAGGGAAGAATTTCCAGGTTACGAATCTGGTCTCTGAAATTGCCAATTCGTATTACGAGCTTATGGCACTCGACAATGAGCTGGAGATCGTACAGAGAAACATTACGGTTCTTACCAATGCTTTGAGTATCATAAAGCAGGAGAAAGAAGCGGCCAAAGTAACCGAACTGGCCGTGCGCAGGTTTGAAGCTGAGGTATTTAAAACCCAAAGCCTTCAGTACGAAATTCAGCAAAAGATTGTCATAGCAGAAAACCGGATTAACTTTCTGGTGGGTAGATTTCCGCAACATGTTCAACGGAATTCCCAGAATTTTGGCACTTTAATTCCTGCCAAAATTTCGGCAGGTATCCCACCCCAGTTGTTAGCCAATCGCCCTGATATCCGACAGGCTGAATTGCAACTGGCGGCAGCCAAGCTGGACGTAACGGTGGCTAAAGCAAATTTTTATCCTTCGTTAAACATTTCAGCATCAGTGGGCGTCATGGCCTTTAATCCGATCTATCTGGGAAATCTTCCTCAATCATTGATCGCTTCGCTGGTTGGTGATTTAGCCGGTCCCTGGATCAATAAGAATGCCATTACGGCTACGTATCAAAGTGCCAATGCCAAGCAAATTCAGACCGTTTATAATTACGAGCGAACAATTCTGAATGCCTACATCGAAGTTGTCAATCAGTTGTCGAATATTGATAACCTGGAGAAAAAGTACAACATGAAGAATAACCAGGTGGAGGCACTTACCCAGTCGACTGGTATATCGATCAAGTTATTTACTTCAGCCAGAGCCGATTATATGGAAGTGCTGCTAACTCAACGCGATGTGCTGGAAGCACGAATGGAGCTTATTGAAACCAGAATGCAACAAATGAATGCGCTGGTCAATACGTACCGGGCGCTTGGTGGTGGATGGAAATAAATTCCTGATACTAATTAATGTAGGCCTTTAACTAAGACCCGTGCCACGATTTCGACCCGTGGCACGGGTCTTAGTTAAAGGCCTACTACTTTTTTCTGAATCTCTTCTGGAAAACCTGATCAACGGTCAAAATAATTGAACAAAAACGGCTTAAAATCGTAGCTTGTAACAGACTTGTTGATACCTCCAGATGACTTACGAAAATTCACGCGCTTTCGCTCAACAACTTGATCAGGCCGACCCTCTTCGGCAGTTTCGCGACCGTTTTCATATTCCTCAGCGCGACGACAAACCCTTAATTTACCTGTGCGGTAATTCGCTTGGCCTGCAACCCAAAACAGCGCGTGAAGCCCTTGGCCGGGAGCTTGATACCTGGCAGAATCTAGGTGTTGAGGGCTGGTTCGATCATTCTGCCGTTGCAGAGACGGAAAGTGACAGACAAACCTGGTTAGGCTACCATACGACCTGTAAAGATTCTCTGGCGCAAATCGTAGGGGCCGAAACTTCGGAGGTTTGTCCGATGAACGCTCTGACCGTGAATCTGCATTTATTACTGGCTTCCTTTTATCGGCCCGGTACAGCTGATTCTTCAGGGAAAAAGAAGTATAAAATTCTTACGATTGCTGGTGATTTTCCATCGGATCAATATGCTCTTGAAACGCACGTTAAGCATCATGGATTAAATCCCTCGGAGGCAATTATCGAAATAGCGCCACGATCCGACGACAGCCTGATCCATACGACAGATATACAGCATGCCATTGCCGAACATGCCGACTCGCTGGCTTTGATCTGGATGAGTGGCCTGAATTATTACACGGGGCAGGTTTATAACATGGATGCGATTACCCAGACAGCCAAACAGCATTGCGTGCTCATAGGTTTTGACCTGGCCCATGCGATTGGAAACGTACCCTTGCGGCTCCACGAATGGGGCGTTGACTTTGCCACCTGGTGTTCCTATAAATACCTCAATGGTGGGCCGGGGGCTGTGTCGGGCGTGTTTGTTCATGAGAAACACCATGATCAGAACTTGCCAAGGCTAGCTGGTTGGTGGGGTTATCGCGAAGGCCGGCGTTTTGATATGAAGCCCGGTTTTCTACCAGCTCCCGGAGCCGATGGCTGGCAGGTTAGTACGCCTAATATTCTGTCACTGGCTTTGCACCGCGCAGCTCTGGCCATTACAGCCGAAGCTGGAATTATTCCACTCCGGCAAAAAAGTGAACTATTAACCGGCTATCTGGAGTATGTGTTGGCACCGTTTGATGAAGTGCTGCTGGTAACGCCCGACGATCCGAACCAGCGCGGTTGTCAGTTATCGTTGCTGGTGCGCAAAAAAGGCCGTGAGTTGTTTACTTATCTGACCGAACAGGGTATTATCGGCGATTGGCGCGAACCCGACTGCATTCGACTGGCTCCCACACCCCTATACAACACATTTGAGGAAGTATGGCGGGTAGGGGAGGTAATGAGCGGCTATTTTGGCGTACAGTAGTACACAAGCAGATGCCTAAAAATTGCTTGAAGTGCATTCATGCAGTCAGTAACTGTTGTCAGTTTTCAGAAACAGAATCAGGCTTATTGAACGCAACATTCCGCTTCAGACCCTCCAGTTTGGTTCGTTTTACGGCCGATCGGCGGAAAACCTCACGAAAAACATCTTCCGTAATTTCCTCCCAGTCGACCTTTGTAAACGAGGCTAATTCGGGATTTGGGCTGAACTCAACCGTTTTGTGTGGTTTGGCAAAACGATTCCAGGGACAGACATCCTGGCAGATGTCACAACCGAAGACCCAATTGTCAAATTTTCCCCGAACATCGTCAGGAATTGCCTCTTTTAACTCAATCGTAAAGTAAGAAATACATTTGCTGCCATCAACCACGTAGGGGCCAACAATTGCGTCGGTTGGGCAGGCGTCGATGCAACGCGCACAGGTTCCGCAATAGTCAGTAATTGGGCCATCAGGTTCCAGCTCAAGATCAAGAATTAACTCGCCAATAAAGAAAAATGAACCGATCTCGCGATTGATCAGATTGGTGTGTTTTCCGACCCAGCCTAATCCCCCTCGTTTTGCCCAGGCTTTATCCATGACTGGAGCTGAATCGACAAAAGCCCGCCCACCGACTTCGCCGATTTCTTCCTGAATATAAGCCAGTAAATCTTTTAGTTTGTCTTTGATAACATAGTGATAATCTGCACCATAAGCATATTTTGAGAGCTTATAATCAGCATCGGATTCGGGAAGTTTCTGCTCTGGATAATAATTGAGTAAAACCGTTATGACCGATTTGGCGTCATCGACCAGCAGACGTGGATCAAGCCGTTTGTCGAAGTGATTAGCCATGTAATTCATCTGGCCATGCATCCCATTCTTAAGCCAGGTTTCCAGACGGGGCGCTTCTTCTTCCAGAAAATCAGCCTTCGCCACGCCACAAAAATCAAAACCTAAGGCAAGGGCTCTGGCTTTGATCAATCGAGTGTACTGACTTGTTGACGAATGCATAAAAAGACGAAGACGACTGTTTCTCGAAAACAGATTTGCCGGAAAGATAAATCCTGTAAATTAATAAATCAGTGTAATCGCAGTTCATAAATCGTGTCAACTTGGCAGTAAATGCGGTTTTGGCCGGGCTTTTGCCCATCTTTGCATATGAATTTCTGGAAGCGAAATAGAAGCTCATCAATGGAAAATAAAGACATTTTGGACGAAGAAGCGTCTACGAATACGCAACAACCTGACAACCTGACAACTGCAACGGCAGCCGGTGAAGAGGCTGTACCCGTCAATGGCGGAGAGTCGGAAGAAACAACTGAAAGCAATTCGGCAGAAGGCTTTGTAGCTGAAACGGAACGGATTGGCAGCGAATTAGCTGAACTTAAAGATAAATACCTCCGTTTGTACGCTGACTTTGAGAATTTTCGCCGGCGCACGGCCAGGGAAAAACTAGACCTGATCAATAACGCCAATGAAGGCTTATTACAGGCGTTGATACCGGTTGTTGACGATTTTGAGCGCGCTATGCAATCCATCGAAGCAACGGACGATATTGCCGCTGTAAAAGAAGGTATAGCCCTGATCTACAATAAGTTGTTTAAGACTTTAGAGAATAAAGGCTTAAAGCCAATGAGCTCGAAAGGGGAAACGTTCAATGCCGACCTGCACGAGTCTGTAACTCAGTTTCCGGCTCCAAGCGATGATCTCAAAGGAAAAGTCATCGACGAAATTGAAAAAGGGTACTATCTGAATGACAAGGTCATTCGGTTTGCGAAAGTAATTGTAGGAGCATAATTTTTAGGTGTGATGTGGGATATATGATGTATGGTCCAATGTGCCAGACTAGACATCATATATCCCACATTATATATCCCGACCATGGCAACGAAGCGCGATTATTACGAAATACTGGGCGTTGATAAGAACGTCTCGGCGGAGGAGTTGAAAAAGGCATATCGGAAGATGGCCATCAAGTACCATCCCGATAAAAACCCCGATGACCCCACCGCCGAAGAGAAATTTAAGGAAGCGGCAGAGGCTTACGATGTTCTGAACGACCCTCAGAAGAAGGCTCGCTATGACCAGTTTGGTCATGCCGGTGTGGGTGGAGCTGCTGGTGGCTATGGTGCCGGTGGGCCAACCATGGAAGATATATTCAGTCAGTTTGGTGACGTTTTTGGCGACGATTCACCCTTTGGCAGCTTCTTTCGGGGAGCGCAGGGGGGCGGAGGACGCCAGCGCGTTCGTCGTGGCTCCGATCTGCGTATCAAGCTGAAATTGAATTTACAGGAAGTTGCCAACGGCGTCGAGAAGAAAATTAAAGTGAAGCGCCACGTTACCTGTAACACCTGTGGTGGTAACGGGTCTAAAAATGGAACAGCCGTACAAACCTGTACGACCTGTAGTGGAACGGGGCAAACCCGCAAAGTAGTCAACACCATGCTTGGGCAGATGGTCTCGACCAGCACTTGCCCAACCTGTAATGGGGAAGGTAAACTAGTAACCGACCGGTGCGACGTATGCTTTGGTGAAGGTCGTGTATTGCAGGAAGACGTTATTCCAATTAAGATTCCGGCCGGTGTTGCTGAAGGTATTCAATTGTCGGTAGGAGGAAAAGGAAACGTACCCCCGCGGGGTGGTGTTGCTGGTGATTTGCTTATTGTCATTGAAGAAGAAGAGGATGCTGATCTCAAGCGTGATGGTAACAACGTCGTGTTTGATCTGTATGTCAACTTCGTAGATGCCGCTGTCGGCACAAATGTTGAGGTGCCAACTATTGACGGGAAGGCACGTATTACGCTTGATCCGGGCACACAGAGTGGAAAGATACTTCGTCTTAAAGGCAAAGGAATTAAAGAATTGAACGGCTATGGTCGTGGTGATCAACTCGTTCATGTTAACGTCTGGACGCCAAAAGCGTTGTCGTCAGAAGAGCGGTCGATGCTGGAAAAGCTACGTAACTCACCGAACTTTCAACCGAAGCCTAATAAAAATGAAAAAGGGTTCTTCGATAAAATGAAGGATTTCTTTCACGGATAAGTATTGACCACAAACGGTCAATAAACAAACAGATAGAAAAACGCCAGGGAGCTCCATTATGGGGCTTTTTTGGTTTATGGGTCTTTTGCTTCCTGTAAGTCTATTTTTGGGAAAATTCGTTCTTGTAATTACTTCTTATTTTTCAGCGATTCTAACTATTGAAGCCTGTTGAGCAGTTCAAACTGGCTTGGGGTAATAACTCGTGGCGGTTCAATAAATACGTTACATTTGAACGCGCTGGAAAAGTAGGATAGAACTATGTTTTGTCCTGTTGGAGAGGATATTGCGAACCGTAACAGATCAGTAGTAGTAGTCTGTAGCTGTCCAGAAGTAAGGCTTACCCTGATTGTACCAGGATTCCTGGTGGTACTCAATTTGCCGCGTCATTCGTCCCTGAGCGTCATATTCATTCGTATAGGAGTAGTCATAGGTATGGACGCCGTCTGTATAACCGTAGTCAAGAATCTTTTTATGGACGAGTGCATTTCGACTGGTTTCTCCCAGAAAGGTCAACTGGGCTGGCGGAGCAAGATGCGAGTTATCGTAGGTCATCTGAGTTACCTGCTCTAGCTTACCGTTCGCTATTCCATACTGCTCAATACGAACCACGTTCCCATTCTCAATAGTGAATACCTGCCGGTTATTCAGCAATTGTACTGTTTTTAGAATGCCTTCGGCCGAATACTGTCTCAACGTATCGACATCGATGTAGGAGTAACGTTTTTTAGTCCGGCTCAGCACCCTACGCTGCGAGTCGTCGAGTCGGTATTGGAACCGAATGCCGGTACTGCCTTCCAGTTCCTGAAATTGCCCGTTTTGATAAGTGTATTCACTTTTTAGTGTTCCGCTGGTGTAAGGGCCACCAACGTTGGCCGAATACTGGGTTCGGTCGTAGTTGGTTAGCCTCCCCTGCGAATCGTAGCCAAAGCTCATGCTATCTTTCGACGCAATTGCCTTGACCACCCCATCAATTAGCACGGTATCCAGCATGGGTTCCTGATCCAGAAAGCGGTAATAGAGGATAACAAGATGGTTCACCCGCTGTCCAGATGAAGGAGCTGGCGTGAGTTCTAATGGCGCATCTTTACAGCCAATAATGAGAATACACAATACCGCGAGAGCAAGCGTTATCCTTTTCATAAAGACTGAATTATGATGATGTTGAGTATAAACCAGCGAGTAAGCCTATTTGTGCAAACTGGCCCGCTCTAAAGTAGAGAATTCAGTTGATTTTTCCGCAGCTTAACTGCTGAACCGCAGCTAGTAACTGATCGCCCGAATGCCGAATGCTGACTGGTTTCCAAAGGTATAGTCTTCATCGTTACTGATTTAAGCTAGTTAATGGGTAAAGCAAATTGCTCCTTTCCTTTTGAGTAAAAACATTATCTGCTTTATGAAACATTGGACAAAGTACCTCCTGGGCGGGGCAATCGCAGCGTTAAGTATCGTTTCGGCAATAGCCCAGAAAAACCCCGAAGATAAGGCAGGGTGGAAACTGGGAGCTCAGGCATATTCATTTCGGTTATTCCCCTTTGCAGAAGCCCTGCGGAAAATTGATAGTTGTGGCCTCAAATATGTCGAAGCATTTCCGGGTCAGCCGATTGGTGGAGGCATGGAAGGGAAAATGGACTTTAAAATGGATGCTGCAACCCGGCAGGCCGTTAAGAAATTAATAAAGGATAAAGGGCTGACAGTAGTGGCTTATGGTGTGATCAACCCTAAGACAGATGAAGAATGGAGTGCGTTGTTTGAGTTTGCGAAGGATATGGGTATTCTGAATATCAATTCTGAGCCTACTCCTGAGCAAATGCCTTTAGTACGCAAACTGGCTGAGCAGTATAAAATCAACGTAGCCTTACATAACCATCCCAAACCGTCGCGCTACTGGCATCCTGATACGGTTCTTGCCGCTATCGGTGGGAGCAAATACATCGGCTCCTGCTCCGATATTGGTCACTGGGTTCGTTCAGGACTCGACCCGATTGAGTGTCTGAAAAAACTGAATGGCCATGTAATTGGTATGCATTTTAAAGATGTGAAGAAAGATACACCCGATGGTAAATACCACGATGTGGTCTGGAGTACGGGCGATTGCAAAGTAGAAGCCGTCATTGCTGAATTGAAACGCCAGCACTTTAAGGGCCCGATTTCGGCTGAATATGAATACCACTGGGAAAATAACGGCCCTGAGATAGCGGAAAGCGTTAAAAATTTCCGGGAGATTTATAACCGGGTGAAGGTGCAGTAGAGGCAAGGGGTGGGGAGCCAGAGCGGGGAGACGAGCAAATGCATAACTCCGTTCACTGCCCCTTGCTCCCTGCCGACTCCGTCCTTAACTTCGTAGCCTGTAATTGACTGTATCATGGCTCTCACAACTCTTGTTAAAATCTCCAACGTTACGAATCTTAGTGATGCCCGGTATTGTGCTGGTATGGGTGTTGACATGCTTGGCTTTTCAATGGACGCTGAATCAGCAGATTATGTTGACCCTAAAAAGTTTGAAGAAATAAAATCGTGGGTTGCCGGAGTACAGATTGTAGGCGAAACAACGTCGACTGATCCGGAAGTTATTGAGCATCTACTTGAGACCTATCAGCCTGATCTGCTTCAGGTTGATGAGTCAGCTTTACTACCGTACCTGGGTTCATTAGGAAAACCACTCATTCTACGGGTCGATTTGTCGCAGTTGACCCTCGATCATCTTGATAGCTTCCTGCAGACAGGTGCAACCGGGGCCGAATACGTGCTGCTCGAAAGCAATGGGCCACTTCACCTTGATGACGATCTGAAACGGGCACTCCAACGGCTGGCAGGACGATACCCCGTATTATTGGGCACCGGTGTTTCTGCCGTCAATGTACATGATCTATTGGCACAGCTTCCTGTTCGGGGAATTGCGCTTAGCGGTGGCGACGAAGAACATCCTGGCAATAAAGAATTTGGTGAATTGATGGATATTCTGGAAGCCATCGAGGAAGAGTAAGGGCGGTTTTCCGTCTTCAATGGGCAGAAAGGGGGATCAACTGCCCGTTGAAGACGGAAACCAATAATCTCCTGTCTGTCGCCTGCTACTATGTATTACCTACTATCATTGAAAACATACTTCCATCAAACCGCGCGTCCATTCTTCCTATTCTCTTTTCGCAGGTCCTGCTCCGTTACTAGGTTTACATCGGTTTTAGACACAAAAAGCCATGAACAAACGATTAGAACGTATTTCCGACCAGGCCCAAATAGGGGGAGTATGCGCTGGTATAGCCGATTATTTTGGCATAGATCGTGCCGTAGTCCGGCTCATTTTTGTGATAGGAATTTTTATCCCCCATTTTCCGGCTCTTATCATTTACTGTATCTTGTGGATCGCACTGCCAGAACGTAGGTTCGGTGGATCAACAGCTCAGACAACCGTTTATGCAAACCCCGTTTTTTCTATGAATCCCTACAATCCCAATCAACCCGCATCGCCCGACCGTAGCCTTATCGGCGGGGCAGTTCTGATTCTTCTCGGCGTTCTGTTTCTGCTGGATCGCTATCTCGATATTGACTTTGGCGATCTTTGGCCATTCGTTCTGATTGCGATTGGATTGTGGCTGATTTTCCGGGATCGTATCAAAACGCCATACGATCCTGATAAAAATAACACCAACAACCCTTTATAAAAGATGGCTGATCCCGGATGGATTTTGCAAACGACAACAATCCATCCGGGATCAGCCATAAATAAACTTTGTCATGCAACGAAGAAATGGATTATTCTGGGGCATTTTTCTGCTCACGTTTGGTGTGCTGTTCCTGGCTCGAAGAGTCGGATGGCTTGATGTCAACTGGCATTCATTGGTAAATCTGTGGCCGGTTCTTCTGATTCTGGCCGGTATTAACCTAATTCTGGAGCGTCGTGGCAATCCGGCGGCCTTTATCACAACGGTGATGCTGGCAGTAGCCGTCCCGACCACTTTATTCGGGTTCTTTACGCACGATCGGGATCACGACGGTTTTGGCATCCATTGGAATAATCATGATGATGATGACGACGATGATGATCATCATCGTAATGACAATGATAACGACGATAACGAGGACGACTATCACTCTGAACGGGATAATCGGGATGCGGGGAAAATTCAGACGAATACGTTCACCGAAGCGATGGATGCCGATACCCGTGAAGCTGTACTGAAACTAGCGGGCGGAGCCGGACGCTTTATAATCAGCGATCCAACGACTGAACTCATTAAAGCTGACACCAAGCAAAATATCGGTAGCTATTCGATGTCGGTGGACCGGGATGAAACAACACACATTCCGACCATTGAGTTAAAGCCGACGGACGAGAATCAACATATTGACCTTAAAGATGGTAAATTCGAGAATCGGGTAGACGTCCATCTGAACGATAAGCCGGTCTGGTCAATGGATATTGCACTGGGTGCCGGGCAGGGCGACCTTGATTTAAGTGCGTATACCGTGAAGGATTTAAAACTAGCGGTGGGGGCAGCTGACCTGGATCTTAAATTAGGGGCCAAAGCTGATGTGTCCGATGTGAAACTCGATGTGGGTGCGGCTTCGGTGACAGTGCATGTTCCGAAAGAGGTAGGATGCCGCATTAAAAAAGATGGCGCCCTGAATTTAGAACGCCTTGATGATTTTACCGATGTAGGTGGTGGCGAATTTGAGAGCCCTGGCTACAGTTCTACCAAAAAGAAAATGACGATTCGCTTCGATGGCGGTATCTCCAGCTTTAAGGTAGTTCGGTATTAGTAAACGAAAATGACAGGGGCGATCTGATCAGATCGCCCCTGTCATTTTCGTTTAATTCTGATTGTTCAACCGATTAAGCAGCATCTTATTAAAAGTCTGCTCTGTTTTATATAACTCGGTCAATTGGGCCGGACTGATTACCTTCAGAAACCGACTCATATATTCTTCATCAAGATCGGCGAGTTTTTGCTTGGTTGAGTTTATCTCGCGCAGGCCATTTACCAACTGATTATCGTTGAGGCTCGTACGGGAAGGCTCGTTACTCAACTGCCGAATCCGGCGGTTCAACTCCTGCTTTTTACCGTTGTATTCGTTATAAACCGCCCAGAACTGTGGTGCCTGATCTGTTGTCAGATTGAGCCGATTGGTAATCATGCCAATCTTTGCGGCCTCAATTTTCTGGCGTCCGTTAGGGTCGTTTTGCGCCATTGTGATGTGTGTTGTCATCACTAAAGCTACTATCCAACCAATCCATGCGTGTCTCATCGTGGTAAAATTAACCATTCTATAAAGTCAGGAGCCGAAGCCCAGTGATTCTGATACGTTTTGCTCGTCAATGTGCTGCTGAATATCGGCGGGTTTCACATTTAAATATTGAATGGCCGTTGTATCGCTGCCCAATGACGTATGAACTTGCTGACCGTCGGCTAACTCATACGGATCGATTCCCTGATCATCAAGATAAGCTGCAATCACGTCGTTACTTACACCCGTTAGTGCTTCTCTGCCAATAGACTCCTGCCGTTGGGGTAAGGTTTTCCAGATCAGCACGGCAATCAGACTGGCACCGGCCAGCGAAGTTACCGTACGTTGCCACGACCAGCTAATGCTAAACGCTGGTTTAGGTTTACGGGTCACGCGAGCCTGCACTCGTGATGGCAGCTGGTCGAAATAGCCATCCGGAGCACGAAACGGTTGTTGTCGAAGCGGGTGCTCGGGAGGAAGTTCGTCAATCCTGAAGTTGCTCATTTCGTTCATTGTCGTTCAGTGTACAAGTTACACAATTCGTTCTTTATATGCGATTTGACAAGTTACACTGATCGGGGTTTAATCAGACGTATCAGATTTATCCAGATAATCTTCGATTTTTTTTACGGCAAGGTGATAGGATGCTTTTAAGGCTCCAACTGACGTACCGGTAATCTCGGCAATTTCTTCGTACTTCATGTCATCGAAGTATTTCATGTTGAACACCAGCCGTTGTTTATCCGGTAATTTTAGCAGGGCCTTCTGCAACTTCAGTTGAATTTCTTCGCCACTTAACTCGTTGCCCGACGTGACGAAATCCGAATTGCTTTCCAGTTTTTCCATCAATTCGCCCTCGACGTCGCCAATAGGCAGGAAAAAACGTCGTCGCTTCTTGTTCAGAAAATTGAGGCATTCGTTGGTAGCAATGCGGTAAATCCAGGTATATAACTGACTGTCACCCCGAAACTGTTCCAGGCTATTCCAGACTTTAATAAATGTTTCCTGAACCAAATCATCAGCGTCGTCGTGGTCAATGACCATCTTACGGATATGCCAATAAATTTTCTGCTGATACTGACGTACCAGCAGATTAAAGGCATAATTCCGGCTCGACGGGTCGCGGTATTTGGCGAGGAGTTCTGCGTCAGTCATTCTTTTTAGGAGTTGGGAGTGAGAAGCGAGGAATGAGAATAGCCGACACGCTATTGTTTTTCGCGGAGCATTCTCACTCCTTGCTCCTCATTCCTAACTACTCTATTTTCTTCCCATTACTTTCTTCACCTGCTCAACAATTTTGTCGGCAGTGAGGCCATATTTTTGCATCAACTGGTCGGGTGTACCACTTTCACCGAAGGTATCGTGAACGCCAACGTACTCGAGCGGAGCCGGAAAATTTTGGGCCAGAACGTGCGCAACGCTATCGCCCAGGCCTCCGCTGATCATGTGCTCTTCTGCCGATACGGCACAACCCGTTTTCTTCACCGAAGCCAGAATCGCTTCTTCGTCTAACGGTTTAATTGTGTGAATATTGATAATATCGGCTTCAATTCCTTCTGCTGCCAGTATTTCGCCTGCTTTGATGGATTCCCAAACCAGGTGGCCGGTGCAGAAAATTGATACATCAGAGCCTTCATTGACGGTCCATGCCTTACCGATTTCGAATTTTTGATCGGCAGGCGTAAAGACCGGAATAACGGGCCGTCCGAAGCGCAGGTAAACCGGCCCAACATGGTCGGCGATGGCGATGGTAGCGGCTTTGGTCTGGTTATAATCGCAGGGGTTGATGACGGTCATGTTGGGTAACATCTTCATCATACCCAGATCTTCCAGAATCTGGTGGGTAGCACCGTCTTCGCCCAGCGTAACACCCGCGTGTGATGCGCAGATTTTAACGTTTTTGTTGGAATACGCAACCGACTGACGAATCTGATCGTAGACCCGACCCGTAGCGAAGTTAGCGAATGTGGTTGCGAAAGGAATATGACCGCCAATCGTCAGGCCAGCCGATACGCCAATCATATTGGCTTCGGCAATACCGCACTGAACAAACCGTTCGGGGTTGTCTTTAATGAATGCTTCGAGTTTCAGCGAGCCAGCCAGATCGGCGGTTAGCGCTACTACGTTGGGATGGGTTTTGCCAAGTTCAGCTATACCCGCGCCAAAGCCCGAGCGAGTGTCTTTTTTTTCGGTGTACTCGTATTTTTTCATGATTTTTTCAGGACAGCAATGGGCTTGTGTTTTTAATAATCCGAATAGCCTACAGAAAGGGGCAATTGATTCAGTGCCTGGGTAAGTTGCTCAGCATTTGGCGCCACACCGTGCCACTTGTAGCTGCCAACCATATAATCTACACCGAAGCCCATTTCTGTATGCATCAGAATCAGCGTTGGCACATCTGGGTCTTCCTGGGCTTTTTTCAGAGTCTTGATAACATCAGCCATGTCGTTACCCTGCATTTCGTCAACATGCCAGCCAAATGCTCTGTATTTAGCACCAAGGTCGCGGTTGTTGTTAACGTAATCAGTTTTACCGTCAATCTGAGCGTGGTTGAAGTCGATGACGGCAGTCAGATTACCTAATTTCTTATTGGGAGCAAACTGGGCCGCTTCCCAGACCTGGCCTTCCTGCTGCTCACCGTCGCCCATCAGCACATATACATGATTTGTATCGCCGTTGAGCTTTTTAGAATAAGCCGCGCCAGATGCTACCGACAAACCCTGCCCTAATGAACCCGAAGCAATGCGAATACCTGGCAGGTGCTCGGCAGTGGTGGGGTGCCCCTGTAAGCGACTGTTCAGCTTTCGGAACGTTGACAGTTCATCCAGAGAAAAATAACCGGCGCGCGCTAATACCGAGTAAAAAACCGGCGAAATATGTCCATTTGAGAGGAAGAATAGGTCTTCATCGCGGCCATCCATGTCGAAAATAGGTGTACCGTCGGCCTCCTTTTTCAACTTCATGATGTCAAAATAGAGCGCAACCAAAAAGTCAGTACAGCCCAGTGATCCACCGGGGTGACCAGAGTTAACGGCCGCAACCATGCGGACGATGTCGCGCCGAACGGCGGTTGCGATGTGTTCGAGTTGTTCGAGTTCCATGTAGTAATGGCGCGGACGCCCACGTCCGCATCAGGATTTATGGCAAAAGTACAGACGTGGGCATCTGCACCAGGTTATTTTAAAATTTGTTCGGCGTGGTTTTTCGTATCCACTTTGCCAATAATATCGGTAATAATACCATTTTCGTCAATCAGAAACGTAGTCCGGACAGTACCCATATAGGTGCGGCCATACATGGATTTTTCCTTCCATACGTCATACGCTTCAACAATGTGCTGGTCGGTATCGGCCACGAGCGTAAATGGCAGATCGTATTTGCTGGCAAATTTCTGGTGCGAGTTGACGTCATCTACACTGATGCCTAAAACTTCGTAGCCAGCCGCTTTCAGGCGATCATAATTGTCCCGGAGGCTACACGCCTGCGCAGTACAGCCAGGCGTATCGTCTTTGGGGTAAAAATAAATAACGACTTTTTTGCCCCGATAATCTGACAGTTTAATGGGCTGACCAGTTTGATCAGTGCTTGTAAAGTCGGGGGCCGGATCACCAATGTTCAGGCTCATTCAGATTTATGGTTTATGGTATAGGCTATTCGGGATTTGTTACTTGCTGATACTTCTGTTCAGTAGACCAAAATCCATCTATCGAAAATCGTTTTATCGCCGTCGTCGTCGTTTGGGCGTGGCTTTTCGTTTGGGTCGGGGCACTTCAATGGTTGTACTGTCTGAACCGATGTTGCCAGAGCGATCCTTTACTTGTATAAGCACTTCATCACCGGCCTCAAACGGTTCGTCCGGATTAAGCCTGTCCGACCACAACAATGCCCGTTTATAGTCGTACTGCATCAACACCCATTCACCATTAATCAATGCCCGGAAATCAGCAATACCTGACAGATCATCCCGAATCCGGGCTGTGATTCCAGTTGGCGTGGCTGACAAAATTTCGACCGCTGGCGGATTGGAATCGGTCATCAGCTGAAACCGACCCAGCGAACGAGTTTTGAATTCGATCCGGCCTTTATTCCACGTTCCGCCCAGAAAACTTTCGCGACCTCCACTCGTCCAATAAGCTTTCGTACGCATCGTGTCGACTGCAATCGGATAATTCGGGGTATATTGAATAGTCAGATAATCGTTGAGCGGAATAGTCGGCTGGTTGATTTCCAGACCACCTCCTGGCATTGGTCGCATCGCCAGATGCAATGTGTCAAATAGCGTTTTAGCCCCAAATTCCAGCCGGGTATTGCCATCGACGATAACTTCTTTGCGTCCGGGTATAATGCGTTTTTTGAAATTTGTTCGCACTACGCCCCGGCCAAATTGTATGGAGTCTGGCAATGACTGGCGCAAATCTATAAGATAAACTGCTTGGTTGTTGCGCACATAACTAACTGGCTGCTCAGTTACCGTACGCCCACTGTGTAATTTGGCTAACGGCGGATTGCCTGCGGCTATGTTCCTGACTGTTATTTTCAGTACATTCTCGTCGGTTGTAATGGTTGCAGCAGACTCACCATTTGCCTGATCAGGTGTATAGGTAGCGGGCGAAACTGTCAACGAGTCTGTTCGGGGTGGGTTTGTTGTTGGTAATTCCGGTAGAATCGTGAATGTTAATTGGGCTGCATGATCGAAAGCATCATAAAGCGTTAACGTTACCTCATGGGGTTGTCCGTCCAATAAGGGCAAGCGGCCCCGATAAGCTGCATTGCTTTGTAACTTATACAAATTCAGAATGTTGCCATCAGCAATGTAGCCCCGATGGTATCGCTGGCCACTCATTTGTTCCACTTCGTAGTTCTCGTGGATATTCATGAACCGCGTGTATTCATTCGGGAAGCTGTTCATGTTGTAGGCAAATACCTCACGCCCATCGAGCCGGATTTCGAGGCAACTGATTCCGTTCCGATAAGGCGACCCATTGGATTTGTCGTACCCCAGTACTTCTAGCCCAAGCAACCCCGATGCTGTGATGGGCTGCGAAAGCGTGTAAGTGCCATCAGCACGACGAACGGGCGCAAAGCTAATGCGCTGGTATTCGCCGTTAATGCGCGAAGTGGCAGTCATTGTTTTCAACGCGATCCGCTCGAAATAAGGAGGTACATCGTCCTTAAGTTCCGGGAAACCGTAGAGCAGTGGATTGATGAGATTATCCCTGGCGTCACGTACTTCGAAGTGTAGATGAGGCCCGCCAGACCCACCAGTATTACCTGATGCCGCAATAATATCTCCTTGCTTGACCGGAAATTGTCCCGGTTCGGGCCGCAAATCGATCTCGAACGTTTTCTTTTCGTACTGCTGTTCGCGGAGGTAAGTGCCAAGGGTATCCTTGAGGGCTTTGAGATGGCCATAAACCGTTGTCAGGCCATTCGGATGTTTGATGAACACCACATTGCCATAGCCGCCTGTAAAGACGGCAATGCGCGCTATGTAGCCATCGGCGGCAGCATGAACGTCTAACCCTTCGCGACCACCCGTTCGAATATCCAGCCCGGCATGGAAGTGATTCGCCCGCAAATCGCCTAAACCACCCGACAGCGAATTAGCGGCTCCCGGCATAATCGGAAACATAAAATAACCTGCCGGTGCAACGGGTGGCTCACCCAGGCGATTGGCAGGGGCAGTCGCCTGCTGTGGCGTCTTTGATGAGTCCGGACCGGTCTGACCAAAGGCCATTCCAGCCGTAATCAGCGCTGCCAGAAAACTATAAGTTTGTACTCGTTTCAAATCAAAAATATCGAAGACTTTTGCCTTTCTTTCGCTCCACCGAAACCGGATTGCCGTCGTTGTGAAAGACGCCGGTTCGGGTGTTGCTGATGGCAAAAAGTCGCTTATTTTACATCAACCTCCAGCATTTTCCGATCTTCGATGTAGGCCGTTAGTCGATCACCAATCTGTACCGGGCCAACGCCTTTGGGCGTTCCTGTGAAAATAACATCACCTTGCTGCAGTAAAAAATACTGCGATACGAACGAGATCAGGTAATCGATCTTGAAGAGCATCAGGCTCGTGTTGCCCAACTGCCGGGTTTCTCCGTTTATGTCCAGTCTGAAGTTCAGATTTTGTAAATCCGGGAAATTGGTCTTCGGAACGAACGGAGAAATAGGAGCAGAGCCATTGAATCCTTTGGCTAATTCCCAGGGTAGTCCTTTTGCCTTTAATCGGCTCTGTACGTCTCGGGCTGTGAAGTCAATACCAATACCGATTTCGTCGTAATACTTGTGCGCGAACTTCTCTTCGATATTTTTGCCAACCCGATTGATTTTTACCAGAATCTCAACCTCGTAATGAACGTCCTGCGAGAAGCTGGGATAAAAGAACGGTTCATTTTTGAGGGGAATAGCCGTTTCAGGTTTCAAAAAGATGACCGGATCGTCGGGCTGTTCGTTGTTTAATTCTTTAATATGTTCGGCGTAGTTGCGGCCAACGGCAATAATTTTCATAGTAGAACACGGATATCAGCCCGAGTTTGTGTGGATATGACACAAAAGTGCCTATCCGGGTTTTATTAAACTATTCTGAAAGCTACAAATCTAAGGACTAAACAGGGGTAGACCGCACCCATCGGTAAATATTTGAACAAATCTGATCCGTTCCGGGTCATATAACGTCAGAAGACCATTCAGAACAAAAACGCAAAAAGATGAAAAAAGTCATAATAATGATGTTCGCACTAGCTTTCGCTTTTACGGCTTGCGAGAAAGTGCCTTTAACCGGACGAAAGCAACTCATATTGGTGCCAAACAATGACATGCTTACCATGAGCTTTACACAATATAAACAGTTTCTGGATACAAGTAAGGTGGTTAGCAGTAGTGGCGATGCAGCAATGGTAAGCCGGGTCGGTGATCGGATTCGGGGAGCTGTAGAAAAGTACATGAACGAAAATGGCTACGCCAAACGGCTGGAGGGGTTCAAATGGGAATACCATCTGGTGCAAAGCAATCAGGTCAATGCCTGGTGTATGCCCGGCGGAAAGATCGTTGTGTATTCCGGTATTTTGCCCTATACGCAGAACGAAGCTGGATTAGCCACTGTACTTGGTCATGAAGTATCGCACGCCATTGCCGAGCATGGTAACGAGCGGATGAGCGAGGGCCTCGTTGCAAACGGGTTGTTGCAGGCTGGTCAGGCCGCAACGGGTATTGCAACATCGGCCCGAAGTGCTCAGACCCAGGCAATATTTCAACAGGCTTTCGGCGTGGTAGGACCGCTTGCTTATCAGTATGGAGTAGGATTACCCCACAGTCGCAAACAGGAATCGGAGGCCGATCATCTTGGCCTGATTTTTATGGCAATGGCTGGTTATGATCCTGCCGAAGCGATTACATTCTGGCAACGGATGGCTAAAGCGAGTGGGGGAAAAGCGCCCGCCGAGTTTATGTCAGATCACCCATCCGATCAACGCCGGATTGCTGATCTGCAAAAACTACTTCCTGATGCCCAAAAATATTATAATGGGTCCCGGCGGAATAGCTAATGTGTTAACGAAATAGAAAAAGCCGGGACCTCGTCCCGGCTTTTTCTATTGTTCTAAATTCGACAGAGCCTGTTGTCGAAGCTATTAAAGTGCTTCAACGACCTGCCGAACTTTTTCAGCCGCTTCTTTCAGTAATACGGCCGATTGTACTTTAAGCCCTGATTCGTCAATGATCTTGGCTCCTTCTTCTGCGTTGGTTCCCTGGAGCCGCACGATAATTGGTACCGGAATATCACCGATAGCTTTGTAGGCTTCAACGACACCCGTTGCCACGCGGTCGCAACGAACAATACCACCAAAGATGTTGATCAGAATAGCTTTAACATTCGGGTCTTTCAGAATAATCCGGAAACCTGCTTCAACCGTTTTGGCATTCGCTCCACCCCCAACATCAAGGAAGTTGGCAGGCTCGCCACCCGAAAGTTTAATGATATCCATCGTGGCCATAGCCAGACCAGCGCCATTGACCATACAACCTACATTACCGTCGAGTTTAACGTAGTTGAGGTCGCTGGCAGACGCTTCTACTTCCAGCGGATCTTCTTCGGCCAGATCACGCATCGATTTCAGGTCGGGATGCCGATAGAGCGCATTGTCGTCCAGATTTACTTTCGCGTCAACGGCCAGAATCTTGTTATCCGACGTTTTAAGAACCGGATTGATCTCGAACATGGAGGCATCCGTATCAACGTACGCTTTGTAGAGCGCCGTCACGAATTTCACCATTTCTTTGAAGGCTTCACCTTCCAGCCCTAATCCGAATGCAACTTTACGAGCCTGGAAGGGCTGCAAGCCTACAGATGGGTCGATCCACTCTTTTACGATTTTTTCGGGTGTTTTTTCCGCAACTTCTTCAATGTCCATGCCACCTTCGGTGCTGGCCATAATGACATTGCAGGCTTTCGTACGGTCGAGCAGGATGCTGATATACATCTCTTTCGGTTCCGTTGCGCCGGGATAGAAAACGTCCTGAGCTACGAGTACTTTGTTGACTTTTTTGCCTTCTGGACCAGTCTGGTGCGTTACAAGCACATTACCGATGAGGTTTTTGGCAATGTCGCGAACTTCGTCAGCCGATTTAGCCAGGGCTACACCACGCTGTTCAGTACCGACAATTTTGCCCTTGCCGCGGCCACCAGCGTGAATCTGCGATTTTACGACAACGAATTTTGAGCCGGACTGCGCCATAATCTGTTTGGCGGCTTCAACGGCCTTCTCGGGCGACTCAGCCACGATGCCTTCCTGAATCCGGACACCGTACTTTTTCAGAATTTCTTTACCCTGATACTCGTGTATATTCATGGCAACTGCAACAAGGAGAATTGGAAATCGTATTTTTGTGCGGCAAGTTAGCAGGAAATGAAGAATGAAGAATGATGAGCGATGAATAATTACTCCTGATTCTTCATTCTTCGTTCTTCACTCTTCATTTTTTACTCTGAATGCAGTCTCTTCTTAAGACCTCTAATATCCGTCGGAACTATGGCAATCTGCCGGTTCTGAAAGGAATCGACGTAAGCATTGAACCAGGCGAAATCGTATCGATTGTGGGTGCATCCGGTGCTGGTAAAACAACATTGCTCCAGATTCTTGGCACCCTGGATCGACCGGATGCCGGTGAGCTACATATCGCTGGGCAAAACGTATTTTCATTAAGCGATCGGCAATTAGCTCAGTTCCGGAATGAGCGAATTGGGTTTGTATTTCAGTTCAATAACCTGTTGCCTGAGTTTACAGCACTTGAAAATGTATGCTTACCGGGCTTTATTTCTGGAAAAGAGGAGGGGGCTGTTCGACAGCGGGCTACTGAATTATTAGAGAAGCTTGGCTTGCGCGACCGGGCAACTCATTTTCCTTCGCAGATGTCGGGAGGTGAACAACAGCGGGTCGCTGTGGCGCGGGCGCTGATTAATCAACCGGCCATTGTATTCGCTGACGAACCTAGCGGAAATCTCGATTCACGTAATGCTGAAGACCTGCACCAGCTTTTCTTTCAGCTTCGTGATGATTTCGGGCAGACGTTTGTCATTGTCACTCATAATGAACACCTGGCAGACCTTGCCGACCGAAAACTGGTAATTCGGGATGGGGTCGTGTTTGTCTAATTCTCATTGTGTCATTTCGACTGATCTAATTACGTTAACGACAATAGGCCTTTGGCCTAGACAAGTAACGATGGTGTTTTTGTTGTTAATGTCGCTAAATGATAAATAATTATTTATTAATGATGCTGACCCTGGCTTCCAAACTAGCTCATTTGCTGTTCCGTAGGTTATCCGTTAAGCTTAGGCCAAACTGTTCGAAACGGGCATTATAGATGGAATAGAAACGTACTGAACTACTGATAAACCAATCCTGACTTACCTTATAAAGCGCCAAATTAAGCCAGTAATGACGGTGTATTGAAAGCTGTTTTGCTGAAAAATTAGTATAAATAACGAAGTATTTATACTTAAAAAAAGACCGACTAATTAAGTTAAGTTATTGATTATTAGGGAAATAGGATTTGGTTGAAAAATTATTTTATAAAAAAGAATGAATCTTTTTTATTTTTGTTTTATAATTGTGTCGAAAAGAAAAGTTTTTCATAACGTTGAGTAAATCAGAAAGCCAAGAGAGTGTCTCGCTTGGCTTTTTTGTTTATATACCAGTAACATACCTATAGATTAGATTTGGGGATACATAAACCGATTAGATTTCAGGTTTTTATCGGATCAGACTCCCATTAGAAAACTAGATAGATTGACAAAAAAGAAGCGACTCTGATCAATCGATCAGAGTCGCTTCTTTTTACTAAGGGAATCAAGCGATATTACATCATGCCGCCCATGCCGCCACCGCCGTGCATACCTGCACCGCCACCGGCAGGAGCTTCTTCTGGCTCGTCAGCAATAACGCATTCCGTTGTCAGCAACAGACCTGCAATTGACGCTGCGTTTTCCAGAGCAAGACGGGTTACTTTTTTCGGATCGATGATTCCCGCTGCGAACAGATCTTCGAACGTATCGTTCTTCGCGTTGTAACCGAAGCCACCCTGGCCATCTTTCACTTTGTTTACGATCACTGAACCTTCGCCACCGGCATTGGCAACAATCGTACGTAAAGGTGATTCGAGGGCTACCCGGATGATATTGATACCCGTTTTTTCGTCTTCGTTGATTGGTTTGATAGCGTCAAGTGACGAGATCGCACGGATCAGGGCAATACCGCCACCCGTTACGATACCTTCTTCAACGGCTGCACGGGTTGCATGCAACGCATCGTCAACGCGATCTTTCTTTTCTTTCATTTCTACTTCGGTAGCAGCACCGATGTAGAGGATAGCCACACCACCCGACAGTTTGGCCAGACGCTCCTGCAATTTCTCGCGGTCGTAATCTGATGTCGTGTTTTCAATTTGGGCTTTGATTTGATTCACACGACCGGCGATATCTTCTTTCTGACCGACACCGTTCACGATGGTCGTGTTGTCTTTGTCAATAAGAATTTTTTCAGCCTGACCTAAGTAATCGATCGTTGCGTTTTCGAGTTTGAAACCGCGTTCTTCGCTGATAACCTGGCCACCCGTCAGGATAGCAATGTCTTCCAGCATAGCCTTACGGCGATCGCCAAAGCCTGGAGCTTTCACGGCGGCAACTTTCAAGGCACCCCGGATTTTGTTGACAACCAGTGTAGCCAGCGCTTCACCATCAACATCTTCAGCGATGATCAGCAACGGCCGGCCGGTTTGAGCAACTTGCTCCAGAACTGGCAGCAGTTCTTTCATCGACGATACTTTCTTCTCAGAGATCAGGATGAACGGACGATCCAGTTCAGCTTCCATTTTCTCCGTATTCGTCACGAAGTAAGGGGACAGGTAACCACGGTCGAACTGCATACCTTCTACGGTTTTTACTTCCGTTTCTGTTCCGCGAGCTTCTTCTACCGTAATAACGCCTTCTTTACCGACTTTTTTCATGGCCTCAGCGATCATTTTACCGATCTCTTCGTCATGGTTAGCCGAAATGGTAGCTACTTGTTCGATTTTACCGAAATCGTCACCAACTGTCTGCGCCTGTTCGGTCAGATTAGCAACAACGGCTAATACCGCCTTTTCGATGCCACGCTTCAGGTCCATTGGGTTAGCACCCGCTGCTACGTTCTTGGCACCGATCGAGTAGATCGCTTGGGCTAAAACAGTGGCAGTTGTTGTACCGTCACCTGCTGAATCAGCAGTTTTCGAAGCTACTTCTTTCACCAGCTGAGCACCCATGTTTTCCATGGCATCTTTCAGCTCAATTTCTTTGGCAACCGTTACACCATCTTTGGTGATAACAGGCGAGCCGAATTTTTTATCCAGAATAACGTTCCGGCCTTTAGGACCGAGGGTAACTTTAACCGCGTCGGCCAGGGTATCAACACCCTTTTTAATACGTTCACGGGCTTCGGTATCGAAGAAAATTTTCTTAGCCATTTTTTTGAAAATGTAGAATGTAAAATGAAAAATGGACAATGTGCAATGCAGAAGCGTTCACTTCATTGTGCATTGTACATTATTCATTGATTTACAGGATTGCGAAAATGTCCGATTCGCGCATGATGAGGTACTCTTTGCCATCAACGGTGATTTCTGTACCAGCATATTTGCCATACAGTACCGTATCGCCCACCTGAACCGTTAGGGGTTCATCTTTCTTGCCCGCACCAACGGCTACGACTGTTCCGCGCTGGGGTTTTTCCTTTGCCGTATCAGGAATAATGATCCCGAACGAGGTTTTTTCTTCGGCCGGAGCTGCTTCTACCAGCACCCGGTCAGCCAGCGGTTTCACGTTCACTTTAACGCTTTCCGTTTCTGCTACCATGATAATGAGTTGATTAAGGTTATTAACTAGTTGTGCAATGCATTACACGTCGTTCACCGACTGCCAATTTTTGTGCCAACCCGATAGACTGTCAAATTTTCAGGCTTAAGACTGACAGACTGCCATTTACTGGTTTCTTTACAATTCCTTCTCATAAAACACGATTCAGGCAAACAGAATTTGGTTTTTTGCTACCTATTCGCTATTTTGAGCAACCAATAAGCTGACTAAAGTGCGTTAGTAAGTCTATGAAAAAATTACAGTCTGACTGGTTTACGCAAAATTGGCTTGATGCCGAGTACCAGAAATATGTCTTGATGGCATACTTACAAGCTGTCCGGCAAAACTTCACTGAAAACAAACTTTACCCCGATTTACCCGATTTACGGAATCATTACGAGGCTGGTGTTCGCTTTTCGAGGGGCAAAGGTACGTTAAATGCTGCGTTTCCCAAGCGTGCAGAAAGAGTTACTGGCCCACCACCCCGAATCGAGTATAAATCTGAGGTAACGGACGACGAATTTATGGCTGAATTAGATACAATTATGAATTTTGCTCTGCCACGATTTCAGTCTATGCTGACAGAAGGGCAGCAGCGATGGGCAGATATCGCCAGTTCAGTAACGCTTGCTCCGGTTGGCCTGTTACCATTGCGACCCGAAGAAGGCTATTTGCTGATTCAGGCAAAGAGCCAGGCCGAAACACAGGTCTATTACTTTTGCCTGACACTGTATTCGGAACAGGAGCCTGGTGGGCGATTAGTTCGGTTGCAGTTTGTAGAGGCTGTCCGTAAAAGTTTTGTGAATACCGTTGAGAATATTAAACTTGACCTGATTCGTCGGCATCGACATATGCCTAATCCGGCAACGTTCATGTTAGAAAGTCAGGATGCTTATCCCGTTGAAGAGACCCTCTTACCCATTGCGCAACAACTACTTGTAAAAGCAGTAGCTTAAGAATACAGGCTGTTTCGGCGCAGAGTAATCGATATCAGGCATCAAAAAAAGGCTCCGGTTCGAACCGGAGCCTTTTTTTGATGCCTGATGGACTTTAGCCTATTTCTGGGGTGTCAGGGCTGAGGTTGATGCGCCTGGGGTTGCCGCTCCCGGAACAGCCTGGCTTGGGGCTGCACCAGCCGCAGGTGTTGGCGCAGCCGCACCCGGTAGGGTTTGCGTTTGTGCGCGATCTACGTTAATACTATTAACACCAGAAACCTGATTGCGGTCGATCAGGATGTAAGAAACCAGCGATAAGACCATTACGCCGATGCCAAGACCCCAGGTAATTTGTTCCAGCAGGTCGGTTGTTTTCTTGACACCCATAAGTTGATTGGACCCTAGTCCGCCAAATTCGCCGGCTAGTCCACCGCCCTTAGAGTTTTGAATGAGCACAATCAAAATCAACAAGACGGTGAGAATGCACGTGATGACAATAGTTACCGTTACCATGAATTTTAGTTATCACCGGTACGCCGGTGCGTTTATCAGTAAAGAGTTATTTCAGTAAAGCTGAGTGGTTTCAAGATTCGCTCGATTCGCTGGCCGCACTCGATAATTCACTGATTTTTGCCGCAAAGTACGCTTTTTTCTCTGGATTTTTCACCATCAGCTTCTCGTAGACTTCGCGAGCCTTTTCAATCTTACCCTGTTTGGTCAGAATTTTAGCTAAACTCTCGGTCACCAGATTACCACCAACGGCTTTATTTCGCTTGGTCAGGTCTTCCTGCTCGGTTGGCTCACCAAGTTTCGTACGTACGGGCGAAATGCGGGGTTCTTTCTTGATAAAGTCCTCGATAAGGTCAAACTGACGCTTACGTTCAATATCAGCCGGAGAGAGAGTCGGCTCTGGTGGTGTCGTTTCTGCAATCTGGGCAAGTTCATTTTGCAGATTCGTTTCGGCCAGCGTTGGGTCTTCAGGTGTTGGTATGGTTTCCTTATGCTCTAACCGCGTTGGTTCGGGCAGTCGTATCAACGGCAATTTTGGAAAGCCATTGCTTAAACCAGCCTTCGATTTGAACAGGGCATAACTCTCGTGCTGATAGTCATCAGGAATGGGAACATGCTTGGCTGATAACTCATTAAGTTTCGTTAAGAGGTTTTCAGACCATTGAAACTCATTATCAATCAACTTACGCAATGCGTTTCGGCTGAGGGCATGAGCAGCTGCCTGTCTAATGAACGGAACTGTCTGCCCTTTGAGGTGGACAGAAGCGGCCTTGGCCGTCAGTGTATGCAAGGCCTGGCAGTAAGGGTAAGCTTGCAGGCTTTCCTGCAATTGTACAAAGTCAGTTGAACTTAGATCATCCGGATGGGTGACCCAGTACGAAAATGTTTCTTTATCGAGCGCCAGCATGGGTTGGGGTGTCGCAATTCTGTTGGCCGAAGGTACTGATGAATGGTGAATTATAAACCAGGAATTGTAAATTATGAATGAGTAAAATTTTACGGCTTTTATTCTTCATAACTCCTCATTTATAATTTTTGATGCCCATCAATGCTTACCAGTCGGCAGCCGTCTTATTGAAAATATCTAATACGATCTGATCCAGAATTTTGGGCACAAGGCGGCTTTCATTCTGGCTAAGTGTTTGGTTCTGAGGAAAATCCTGGTAAAATGAAAAAGACTGCTCGAAATTTTTACTCTCATCTTTATTATTATAAAAACGAGCTAGTACGGTGATTTGCAGTCGGTTAACGCCTGCCTGGTCCTGCGCTGTTGGGGCAACGGCCAGTAGGTCATACCCGGTGATATTGCCCTCAAGTACCATGTCTCCGTTATTGGGGACAACCTTCAGACTGGTGTATCGTTGATAATATTCTTTCAGTTTTTCATTGAATGTCAGCGGCAGGTTGGCTGGTCCGCCCGCCGTTGCAAGCACGAAATTATTGACCGTTACACTCTTAATGTCTGGCGACAAAGTCGTACCCGTAAAGGAATATACCCCGCAAGACTCAATAATCAAGGAACAGGCAAGAATCAATAAGGCGGCAGGTAGTGAGTCACTTTGCCGCCATCCATTATTGAGCATCCATTTAACATGATTCATGAAAAGCCTATTCTTCATCAATTTCATACTGCTTAATTTTCCGGTATAACGTCCGTTCGGAGATACCAAGTGCCTGAGCTGCGTATTTACGCTTATTGTTATTTCTCCGTAAAGCCTTGAGAATCATTTCTTTCTCCTGGCGTTCAAGTGAAAGCGAATCATCTTCTTCGGTTTCGTGGGTTACATCCTCCACCGTTACGTCGTTGATGTCCTGATCGACATCATCGAAAATCTGTACGGGCGGATGACTACCATATGTTTCGGAAGGTGGCGGAGTTTCGGAGCGCCCTGAACCATTAATGGCTGGGAGAAAGCGGGTTACATTGGTATCGCCCTGCGGATAATGATCACTGTCAGGTTGAATCGAATCGAAGAGATCTTTATGATTGTTCAGGATCTGTCGGCCATCCTGTTCGTTACCTAACACATCGCGAACCAGTTTTTTGAGGTCGTTCACATCCCGACGCATATCGAATAGAACCTTGTAAAGCAGCTCGCGCTCCGAAAAATTTTCGCCATTGGCACTCCCGTGCGATTGGGAAAATAGGGCCAGCGTTCGGTTAGTAGGCTGTTGTTGGGGCAGGTATTTGGCCAGCGTGTCGGCTTCAATGGGCTTGTTCTGCTCCGATTCGAGAATAGACACCTGCTCGGCAATGTTCTTTAACTGGCGAATATTACCCGGAAATGGATAACTCATCAGTAATTGTCTGGCCGTTTCCGTCAATTGAAGCGGTTTGATCCGGTAACGCTCGGCAAAATCAGTTGTGAACTTACGAAACAGGAGTTCGATATCGGTGCCGCGCTCGCGTAGGGGCGGAACGTAAATTGGAACCGTATTGAGCCGGTAGTACAGATCTTCCCGAAATTTACCTTTGTCGACGGCGTCCATCAGATTCACGTTTGTTGCCGCTACAACGCGCACATCGGTTTTCTGGGTTTTAGAGGAACCTACCCGGATAAATTCCCCATTTTCCAGCACCCGTAGCAAACGTGCCTGGGTGCCAAGTGGCATTTCGCCAATCTCATCCAGAAAAATAGTCCCACCATTCGTTGTCTCAAAATAGCCCTTGCGCGAATCGACAGCCCCGGTAAATGAGCCTTTTTCGTGACCAAACAACTCCGAATCAATCGTACCTTCTGGAATAGCCCCGCAGTTGATGGCAATAAATTGGCCATGTTTTCGGGCACTCAGGCTATGGATAATTTTAGAAAACGATTCCTTGCCACTACCACTTTCGCCGGTAATGAGTACAGTGAGGTCAGTAGCGGAAACCTGCATAGCTACGTTGATGGCGTAGTTAAGAGCAGGCGCATTACCGATTATACCGAAGCGTTGTTTAACGCTCTGAATTTCTTGATTGTTCATAAAAAAAGTTTTCAGTTTTCAGTGGGCTTCCTCATCGGGGCAGGCACTGAAAACTTACACTACTTCACCCCGTAGCGTAGCCGATGTGCATTCGGTTACCAGCACATTGACATACTGGCCTTTCTGAAAGTCTCCTTTTGGAAAAACGACCATTTTGTTCTGGTCATTACGGCCGCAAAGGAAATCGTCGGAGCGTTTGGATGTTCCCTCGATTAAAACCCGCTGTACCTGCCCGATATGGCGCTGATTGCGTTCCGCAGAATGTTCCAGTTGCCGGGCTATGATTTCATTCAGTCGCCGTTTTTTTATGTCTTCCGGAATGTCATCGGCGTATTTTTTAGCAGCCAGGGTACCCGGCCGTTCCGAATAGGCGAACATGTAGGCGTAATCGTAATGAACATAGTCCATCAAGGACAGGGATTCCTGATGTTCTTCTTCCGTTTCAGTACAGAAGCCCGAAATCATATCGGTCGAGATGCCGCAATCTTCACCCAGAATCTCGCGGATACGGTCAATTTTTCCAATGTACCAGGGGCGGTCATAGGTACGGTTCATCAGCTTCAGTACCCGGCTGTTACCACTCTGGGCTGGCAGGTGAATGTATTTGCAGATGTTGTCGAACTTCGCCATGGTGTGTAGCACGTCATCCGTAATGTCTTTGGGATGCGACGTTGAAAAACGCACACGCAGGTCCGGATGAATGCGAGCCACCCTTTCGAGGAGGTTGGCAAAGGTAACAACCGGCTCAGGGTTAGGAACAGAATTCGCAACGTCGGGCTGTCCCTGCTCAGTGCTTTCTGTTCCCTGCCATTTGTAGCTATCCACATTTTGGCCCAGCAAGGTCACTTCACGGTACCCTTTGTCGAAAAGGTCCTGCGCTTCACGAACGATGCTATAGGGGTCGCGGCTGCGTTCGCGACCGCGTGTGAACGGTACGACGCAGAAACTGCACATGTTGTCGCAGCCCCGCATGATGGAAACGAACGCAGTAACGCCATTGGAGTTTAGTCGAATGGGTGCAATATCGGCGTAGGTTTCTTCGCGGGAAAGAAAAACGTTAACTGCTTTCTGGCCCGATTCAGCTTCCTCAACCAGTTTCGGAATATCGCGGTAGGCATCGGGCCCAGCCACAATATCAACGACTTTCTCTTCTTCCAAGAGTTTGGTTTTCAGGCGTTCAGCCATGCAGCCAAGCATACCAACCAGCAGTTCGGGTTTCTGACGCTTGAGCCCCGTTAGGTGTTTGAGCCGATTCCGGACTTTTTGTTCGGCATTTTCCCGAATAGCACAGGTATTCAGAAAAATAACATCGGCATCTTCGGCGGAAGAAGTTGTAGCAAAACCTGCATTCCGCATAACAGCCGCCACAATCTCGCTATCGGCGAAGTTCATCTGGCAGCCGTAGCTTTCGATATACAGGCGTTTTTTGCCTACCGCCAATTCTTCTTCTGAAGTACGGGGCAGGTCAATTGCTTCCTTATCGGCAGGTTGTAATATCGTTAATTCAGGAATGAGCGTCATAATCGTCAATGAATCAAGGTATTGATAAGCCAGTCCTTACCAGAACAGGCTACTGGATTCGATCAGGCTTATCAACTGGAACACAAAATTACGAAGAATGGCACAAAGATGCTGTCATTTTGGCAGGATTCGGGCGTTAAATTCTCTTAAACCGGTATAGATGGTCATTAGAAGGGATAACCAATCCCAAAATTGATGACCAGCGGATTGGGGCCACTGGAGAGTTGTTTGAGCGAGAACTTAGGCAGGATGAACCGTTCGTCTACAAATTTCCCTTCACTTTCCTTGAAATACTGCCTGGCCGGGTCCCAGACTTTGATACCACCGTCTAAACGAATGACAAAAAACGAAAAATCAAACCGGATTCCGACGCCGGTTCCGACGGCAATTTGGGGAAAAAATGTATCGAGCCTGAAGTTTTCACCATTTCGTTTGGGAATATCGCGGAGCGTCCAGACATTACCCGCATCGATAAAAAAAGCGCCGTTTATATCGGCCAGCAAATGGAATAAACGACCACGCAATTCAACGGAACCTTCAATAATCATATCACCGGGCTTCTCAAACGTATACAGAAACTGCTCCGGATAATCTGGATTCAGGCCGGGTGCGTTTGGATTCGTCGAGGAGCGTTGTGGCCACTCCGAGCCAGGCCCCAACCGACGCGGAAGCCAGGCTCGTATGCTGTTGCTACCCCCCGCAAAAAACAATTTTTCATAGGGCGCCGTACGGTTCGACCCATAGCCATAGACCAGACCCGTATTGATCCGAAAGGCCAGGCTCGTGTGGATATTTAATGGGATGTAACGCCGGTAGTCGACATTGAACCGCAGGTATTTGTAATACTGGAGACCAGTCGAATCCGTTGTATTGAAAAACTTGCGCAGTTGGGTATCCGGAAAGAAGTTCAACGTAGTTCCTCCCGATTCAACTACCGCACGAAAGAAGCTAGCTCGTCGATTCTGGCCAGTCGTATTGGTATTATAGGTATAACCAAAACTGATGCCTGATGCAAACGATCGACGGAAACCGAGATAGATCGTACTACCCTGTTCAATCAATGAATCAAGTTGTTTTTGAAACGTAGTACTGATCTCTGAGTCAGTTCCGTTCCCCGCATTGATCAGGTTTATGTCTGCAATGTAAAAGTTAAATTGTGTTGTGGGTGAACTCTGCCAGTTGTAAGCAGTAGTAGCCCTCAGGGTAGAACGGCGGTAATCGGGTCGAATCGTGTTGGAGAAGCCTAAACTGATCTGTGTACGAGGGTTATACGGGGTAAATCTAAACCGTAATCGGCTAGGAAATAGGATCTGCGGAAACGTAAACGAACTGGACACCCCTAGTTCCTGAGCGGAGTAGACGCTTTTTGCTTTCGTTTCCGTGGCAAAACCCGTCTGGGCTTCAAATCCGTACCGAAGGCTGGTTTCAAAGGTTTCCAGGCCACCAAACAGATTGCGTACCCGAAACGTCAGGTTGCCGAACCCACCCGGATAGCTTTGACCCTGATAAAGAACGGTGAACCCACTTTCGGCTGTGGCTTCGTATTTGTCTAAGGGCGTGGCGGTTATGAGCGTTCGCAACCGTCGATTGGTGGTATCGATGAAGTTAAGATTGACGAATTTGAATTGATTGAGTAAAAACAGGGAACGCTGCGTCTCGCGGTAATTCGTCTGACTATAAAGGGCACCAGGACGAGTACGTATTTTACTGTCCAGAAGCCGGGAGGAGATATTTCGGCCTCCTAACAAATAAGTAATACCATTTCGCCTGACCGTATCCAGCCCGGTAGGAATGATGGCGGGCTGGAGTTCATCGGGACTGATCCGAACTTCAACATCGCCGATTCGGTAGATTGGGTGCTCGGATCGACCCGGTGGATTCAGAATCTGTAGGTACACATCAATAGGGCGGTGTAACGTATCGGCATCAGGAAGTCGCTCAACACCACGACGAGTGGTATCCAGATCGGTTACGGGAATATACTGCCGCGAGAAGGTGTAATACCCCTGATCGCGTAACAAGGATTCAATGCGGATTTTCTCGCCCGATATATTGTCGAGATCAAATCGCTCCCCTGCTTTAAGTTTCGATACGATGAGCGAATTGCGAATAAGAGAGTCGACGCGCGCATCGGCAATTTCGTACTTGATATTCCGTAGATAAAACCCGGCATTTTCGGTAATCTGGTAGTTTACCCGGATCTGGCGTCGGCGAAGGGTGTCGAGCTTATACGCTGTTCGGGCGTGGAAGAATCCCTTGTCCGACAGGTATTTCTGCATCTTTGCCGAATTCGTTTGCGCGTCGCCTTGGGTAAAGTAGGAAGGAGGTTCACCAAGATTACGCATGAGCCAGTTCCCCTCTTCGGCTTCCTGACGTAACTTTTTGGCCTGCTTACTAAATCGCCGGTTCAGTTTCTTCAACGCCTTGGGCTGATTGGCCAGTTGCTGACTTTGCTGTTCAAATTCGTTAGTTTTGGCCTCCAGCTCACGTAATACGGCATCGCGGTTATATTTGCGGAGACCAAGCTGATAAAACCAGAGTGGCGGTGTGATCGGTAAACCAAGTATCCGGCGATTGGGCTTTTGGGGAATCAGACTTTCGAGCTGTTCACTGGTGATTGTGCGATTGCCCTTCACCGTTTGAGCCGTAAGTATGTATTTATCGCCCTGTAATCGTTTGGAACTCAAACAACCAGACAAACTTAGAATTAATGTACAATGAATAATGAGTAGTGAATAATGAGTCAGGCGACGTTGGTGCCTTCTATTATTCAGTACCCATTCCGGAACGCCGGATCGTACATTATTCTTTATAAAAATCATGCTTTCCAGGAATCAGATCAAATATATTCAGTCACTGCATCAGAAAAAGTACCGTCAGCAGCATGGTGCCTTTTTGGTTGAAGGTGCCAAGAGTGTACAGGAAGTTTTTCAATCCGATTTTCAGATCGAAATGCTTGTGGCAACTGAAGCATTCTACAAAGAAAACACTCGGCTAACAGACCGCCAACGAACTCCTGTCGAAATCGCGTCTGTGGCCGACCTGGAGCGGATTGGTACGCTGGAGAGTAACAACGCGGCTCTGGCTGTTGTCAGAACGAAAGAAAACCTGCCGCTATTGGCTGGTCCTGACGAAATAGCCCTGATTTTAGATGATATCCGCGATCCTGGCAATCTGGGGACCATTCTCCGCATTGCAGACTGGTACGGTGTCCGGAAGATTTTGTGCTCCGAAACTACTGCCGATGTCTATAATCCCAAAGTAATTTCGGCTAGCAAAGGCTCATTTACGCGCGTAAACTGGTGGTATGGTGATGTCGCTCAGTTTTTAAGCCAGTTGGGCGATGGGGTTGCTGTTTATGGTGCTTTTCTAAACGGGGAAGATGTGCATACACTGCCCTTCGGAACGTCGGGCTATCTGGTTATGGGCAATGAATCGAATGGAATTGGACCGGCTGTAGAACCGTTTGTGATAAAACGTGTAACGATCCCAAGTTATGGAGGAGCAGAGTCGCTGAATGTTGGCATTGCTACAGCCGTGTTGCTGGATAACTGGCGCCGTACAGGTAATTTAACGTAATACAGCCTGATACTAGCAATTGTCCTAAAAAAAATGTATAATACCATTATAAAATGGTATTATTATGAAATGGGGCGCTAAATGGTTCGGCTGTTAAGTCTTCTTGTCTGTTTGATGTTCGCTACGGCAGTGTCGCCCAGGCCAGCTACTCCGGCTGATCAACCGGTTTTTCGCCAGTTTGTGGCCGATAAAAACCGGCTTCAACAGAATTTACAGCAGCTAATAGATCTAGTCGCAACAGATGCTCCAGCTGATTCGATCAGGGCCGCTTTTCGGCGAAGTCGCGAAGGATATAAGCGGGTTGAATGGCTGCTGGAATACTACCAGCCGTATATGGCGACACGCGTAAATGGTCCACCGGTGGTGGAGGTAGAAGAAGATGAACCGGGGCAACATACAACTCCGCCCACGGGTCTGCAAGTGATAGAGACCTATTTGTTTCCAGTTTCAGATCGTGCGCAAAAAACCACGCTGCTACGTGAGTTGACCGTGCTCCTTTCCTATGCAGTTCGATTGGAGCAAAGCATACCCGCCGACCGACTAACGGATGGTGATATTCTGGATGCCATGCGGCAGCAACTATTTCGGATAGTGGCCTTGGGTATTACGGGTTATGATGCGCCCGAATCCAGGAGCGGTCTAGCCGAAGCGGCCGTGTCGCTTAGTGCTCTTCACGACGCGTTCATACCCTATTCCAGACGGTTACCTGAAGCCACCGCTTCGGCATTGGAGCAACGATGGATAGCAGCGATTCGGTTGCTTCGTTCAGCAACCAGTTTTGATGAGTTTGATCGGGTGTCGTTTATTCGTGAACAAGTTTATCCACTTTGTCGGGCGTTAGGTGAGGCAAGGCAATCGCTTTCGATTCCAGTATCGGCCAGCGGTCGTTTCCTGTCACCTCTGATTGCGACGCTATCAGATTCGGGTGCATTTCGTCCCGATTACCTGACTACCTATAGTGAGTTTATTAGTTCACCCCGGAAAATTGCCTTAGGAAAAATCTTGTTTTTCGATCCCCTTCTGTCCGGGAACAATGCCCGAAGTTGTGCGTCATGTCATCGTCCTGAACGGGCATTTACCGATGGGCTGACAAAAAGCCGGGCTTTTGGCAGCCGGAAGCGGGTCGATCGTAACGCACCTACATTGCTTAATGCGGGTTTGCAAAAGGCTCAGTTTTATGATTCCAGAGCCCTTTATCTGGAAGATCAGGTCCATGATGTATTAAAAAATACGCACGAGATGCGCACTTCGCCCGAGGAGGTCATCCAAAAACTCTCGGCGAGTAAACAATATAGAACGTGGTTTAGCGACGCCTTTGGCGATGGTCTGACGGCCCGGAATGTTCGTAATTCACTGGCCTGTTATGTTCGTAGTCTGACGAGCCTTAACGCTCGCCCTGATCGTTATCTGAAAGGAGAAAACGTCCTGTTGTCGGCTGATGAGCAACTAGGTTTCAACTTATTTTTAGGGAAAGCGCGCTGTGCCACCTGTCATTTCTTCCCGATTTATAATGGATTCGTGCCACCCCATTACGAAAAAGTGGAAAGTGAGCTGATTGGTGTACCCCGTAGGCGAAAAATCCGAAAGGCAAAACTTGATCGCGATCCCGGGAAATTTAATGCGTACCAGAAAGAGCTGCAACGGTTTGCCTTTAAGACACCAACCGTACGCAATGTTGCGCTTACGGCCCCTTATATGCACAATGGCTCATATCGGACGCTGGCTCAGGTTGTTGATTTTTACAATCGGGGGGGAGGTAGGGGTATCGGCATCCAACTGGATGGCCAGACATTGCCCGGCACTCCGCTTGATCTGAATTTACAGGAGCAAAACGCATTGGTCACTTTTCTGAACGCTCTGACTGATACTACGGGATATACCCACCGCCCACGACAATTACCGGTGGTTGAAGGCCACCAGGCCTGGAACAGGCGCAAACCCGGTGGCCGATATTGACTACAGTACCCTAGGGTGTTGCCAGCCGAAGTTGAGCATTAGCACCGTATTGCAGTTTGATGCCAAGGTCAAGACCAATTCGAAGCGCATACCCGACAAAGCTGGCCGGAATGAGCACCAGGTGCTTTATTTGCAACACATCGGTACTGACTGGAACCCTATTCGCTGACCATACCGTTGGGTCATTCCAGTTGCCGGTTTTTAATGTAAACATTGACCCAGACCCACTGACCTGAATTTTAAATACGTCCTGCAGGCAGTTTTTACTATCCCGGACAACATAGGTTGCGCTGGTAGTGGGTGTAATCACTACCGAACGGGTCGATGCTGTGAAACCACCGTTGTTCGGATTGCTCCATTGATAATCACTGATGAACGATGCCGACAGTGTGGTAGACTGCCCATTGGTGATGGTCAGCGATTGGGTCAGGTCTACATCCTTCATGATTGTAAACTGGTCCGTAATCGTATAGGAGGAAGGTGATTTGTTCTCCAGGAATTTAGCATCCAGTCGATTGTCTTCTACTTCCATGAAAAACGAGCCGCCAATCAGCTTTTGCGTAGAAACCATCACCGGGTGGTTACCGAGTGAAGCATTATGTTCCAGTGCTCCTGCCGATCCTGATACGACATAAACCGTTCCCTGTTTTTTCTTCTCCGATGTGTTTTTATAAAGGCAGGAATTCGCCGACCCATCGTAACGCCCGGAGCTATTGTCTTCTGGATATCGGTAAGCAGATGGATTATTTGTGAAATCGCTCATGGGGCCGGTCTGATCATGAATCGGATACGATCGCTCATAGACATGACTATGCCCAAGCATGACCAGATCAACACCGAAGCGTTCGAGTATAGGATTAATTCGTTGCCGAACGGCAATGAGGTCCGATTCGGTTTCGGAATTGTGCGACCCCTGCGAATATGGGGGAAAATGCAGATAGACGATCTTCCATTTTTTGGTCGTGGCAGCCAGGTCCTGCTTTAACCAGATTGACTGAGGGTGATTGATCGTGTCTGAATAAAACCGGATGTCCATCCCATTTACATTTCGGGTTCCGTAGCCATCCAGCATCACAAAATGAATTGGGCCATAATCGAACGAATACCATTCTTCGGTACCGGAGGCTACGCCACCGGCCTCGGCATTGGTTGGCAAATTGAAAATCGAGAAATAAGGTATGTTATGATTGGCTGCCAGCGTTGTGTTGTTATTGTAATCATGGTTGCCGGTAATAGCATAAATCATTGAATTCTTTAATAGCGTAGTTACCTGATACGGTTCAAAAAAATTAGTCTGATATTGTGAATCGTCACCATCGTAGGAGTTATCGCCGGTGAGCATCAACAGGTCGGTGGGTGTTGAACCCCGAAACGACAGAAAACCATCCCGGACCTTCGTCTGGTTATTGTCGACTATATTATTCCCGCAATCGCCGAAGGTAGCAATACGGATTTTTCGTTTGGTTGTGCCGGGCGGAGCTGTCAGAAAATAGCTGTCGGCCGCACCCGGCACGACAAGCGTAGTGGTGCCGACGCTATAGAAATATTGAGTATCGGGCGTTAGACCCGTAAGCCTGATTTCATGTTCCGTCGAACTTGCCGTCTCGCTGGCAACCCCTGTTAGGCTTGTTGTCGATAGTCCATAGGTAACCTGCCCGATGATTGGTACATCGGTGCGCCACCGGATGGTTGCTGCTGTTTGAGTACCAAGCTGGAGGTAGGGACCGCGCGTAACCACGGGAGCACCCTGCACGCGCATTTCGAGGTTGAAAGTTATATCGGAACTGGTGAGCCCAATCTGATGAACCTCGACCGCAATGATGTTATCGCCATTCTGGAGTAGGGTAGTGCTAACGGGTTGCCAGGCAGACCAGACTTTCTCATTGGCTGCATCGATCGACGAAGATGCCGGAGTCGTAAAGGAAGCCGGACCGGAAGGCATGTTATTGTTGTTGCCGTTGACATCGCGTGGGAGTTCGGTGCCGTTAATGAAAATCACAATGCCGTCATCGCGCATAAATCGCAGCTCATAACCCGGATTGGCCGCCACGTTAGGAATGTTGACTTTTTTGCGAAAATAGGTGGTAATGAATTTATTGGTCGGGCTGGTTCCGAAACTGACGTAATTCGTATACGAGTTCGCATTAAACGGATTACTGCTGGCCGGATCGAACGTAGACGTGTTCGGATCGTCGCTTTCGCCATAACCCATACGCCCCCGGCTTACTGTACCTATGTTCGTTTGCTGCCAGTACGAATCATCGAACCCCAGTGCCCGCCAGGTGCTTCCCCGATCGATGCCATTATCGACGTATTTCCAGTTGCTGGTTGTTGTCGACGTGATCGGTAATGCCGTGGCCGCCAGCGTATTGGTGTTTGTTTCGGCAATAAGTTCGAGATCGAACGAAATATCGGAACTGGTGAGCCCAATCTGATGAATTTCGGCGGCTATCACATTATTGCCGGATTGGAGGGTTCCGTTAGGCAGGTAAAATTCATAAAAGGTATTGGGCGGATCTTCAACGTTAAGCGTCGACGAAGTTGTATTCGTGATCGTACCCGAAGGCATTCCATCCCGGCGAACTTCGACGCCATTCACATAAATAATAATACCATCATCGCGTTCGTAGCGAATTTTATAGCGGAAACGCGTTAGTACGGCGAAGTCATTGACGGTCTTTCGAAAATAGGTGGTGATGAATTTATTCGTAGAACTAGGGCCAAAACTGACTACTGTTGATTCGTCGCCGTCGCCATAGCCGAGTTCAGAAGCACCCGCTGACCAGGACGTAGGACTTGAGTCATCGTAGCCAAGGTCTTTCCAGGTGTAGGTTATTGGTCCGACAGTTTGGCTTGGTGGGGTTGACCCTTTGTCGGAATAGCGCCAGGTAGCTCCGGAAGCTACCAGTGTTGTGGAGGTTTGGGCCATTGCCGACTGCCAGACCAACACGAATAATCCCCAAACTATAGCAGTTTTCATTAGTTAGTAGTGACTATAAAGTTAACTAGCTAAAGTCTATGTTACTATTGATCTGGCTCCAATAATCAACAAGTGCATGGCTATCTAGCATGGTATGAATGTACTATAAACTTTACAATACTAACTATAATAATATTACTTTTTTTATAAAAAATAGGAATAAATAATCATATATAGCAAAAATACTCAGTCAATTTTGAGATGATTGAGTATTTTTGCTATATATGAGGCTTGAATGATTGATTACATAAACGAACTCATCGCTGACTCATTTGCCAGTTCTTCGGCGTGTTCTTTCCCGAGGTAACGATCAATAAAATAGTGAGCTACATACAGCAATGGGGTAAGCACGATGGCTGATGTGGCTTTGTACATGTAATTAATTATGCCCACCGCCAACACCTGCGTTAAAGACCAGTTGCCGAAGACATAGAAAGCGATTCCCAACACGACAAACGAATCTACTAATTGCGAAACGAGGGTTGAACCAGTCGCCCGGAGCCAGATTTTTTGGCTACCCGTGATCTTGCGTAGGGAGTGAAACACATAGACATCCAGAATCTGGCCTACCAGAAAAGCAGTCAGTGAGCCGATAATAATACCCAGCCCCTGGCGGAAAATCATCTGGAATGCATTATCGATATTGATGGAATTACCCGCTGCATCTTTGGCATTAACATCGAGCCAGAACTGCGCCGGAGGTAGGTTCGTGACGGCATAAATAATTAGAAAGCTATAGCCTACGAAACCAGCCGTTAGAAAAGAAATGCGTCGGACACCGGATTTGCCAAAATATTCATTGATAATATCAGACGTAATAAACACAAATGGCCAGATAACCGCACCAGCCGTAAGGTTGAAGTCCAGAATAAAATCCCCGAATAAATGAATCTGCGCCGGTTTGGTGCCAAGCAGCGTTTCAACCGAGAAAATTTTGACACCGATTATTTCGGCAACCAGCGCGTTGGTCAGGAAAATTGCGCTCAGAAAAATATACAGGTTGGTGCGTTTATTTGTAAAAGAGAGGGAAGGCATGTGATTTCCTGGTTTACGGTTTTACTATTCGATTTGTAGTTTATGAACAGGTCGGGCAATACTGGTCTGGCTAAGAATGCCATCGGCCCTGAACGCTGAAACATAATCTACACTTTTTTACTCATTTTCGCTTGTACACGCCTGTTGTTGCCGTTTTTTCATACCACGCAGCCAGGGCTGGAGCCCGTTGAAATAATTTGTCAACTACATTTTCCCGATCAATAATATAATCGGGCGGATCTTTCCGGAAGTGATCAAATACGTTGATAACGGCTTCGTAATTATCCAGATTTTTAAGATCGTATTTCGCTAAATCCCAATTAAGATAAGGCGTGGCCGGACGATTTAGCCGGTAGGCGCTTAAATCTTCACCAATAATCAGAATGTGCCGATCCCGGATGTTGTCAGGAAGGGGAGACGATTGCACCTGCAAGCTACTTAATCGGCCCAGATCCGAACCCGGAATCAGCCCCAGAAGTCCCTGATAAAATAGCAGCAGAATCAGTCCGAAGGCAATTGAAAAGCCTAGTTCAGCCAGCCATCCTTTTCGGAAATTTTCAAAATAATACAAGGTGAAATAGGCCATTGGCGGCACGAAGCTCAGAAAAGACATGGGAGCCAGAAAAGGAACCAGCGCAATCGTAAGCACGGCAGTAACAAACCAGATCATCATAATCTGCTGAACCCGCTGCTGAAAGTTTACGTATCGACTCGAACTTCTGAATAAACTTAAAAAGCCCAACACACCCAGACCCAGCGGTATCAATAAGGACGCAACAAGTGATTGAAAATCAGACAGTGAATATTGCCGTACCCGAAAGACAGAGGCCAGTAGATTGCGGTTAAAATCGTCCAGACTGTTGTTCAGGTAATAAAACAGGACGGTGGCGGCAATTGGAAACAGAAAACCGAAAAGTGACAGGGAGTGTTGGCGAAAGCTTGTTCCGGTATAAAAAAGAAGCGATAACGTTGCCCAGATGATAAATAAAGCAGAGGGCAGATAAAACAAGGCCGCGATACCAATGTAGAAACCAACTTCAAATACCTCATCGGTAGCGCCCCGGCGTTCCATCTGTTTGATGAGCGTTCCGAAGGCCAGCAATAAAAAACTCGTAGACATCAGCACCGGCGAGAGTGTCAGGCAGTCGAAGGACAGATGCAGAAACAGCATGTATATCAAGCCTGGCCAGAACGATCGATCGGGATACACATCGCGGTTGTTGGTCAGGTAATTAAAATAAACGATCTGAAAGACGGAAACGACAGTAGCTGCAATATGAAGCACCAGCGTCGAACGGCCGAACAGTGTGTGTAAACCCCAGTAAACCACAGCCGATAGTGGGCTGATGCTGTCCCAGATATCGCGATAGAGCAGATGACCCTCACTCATCTGCTCTCCCACCAGCATCCAGTTCAGTTCTGGAATCAACATTGGAAACGGATGCAGTAAGAGCGGCAGACGAATCAACAGCAGCAACCCAAGCAGGCTTGCGTATTGATAGGGGTAATAAGAGCGGAAAAAACGTAACAAAACAGTTGTCTATTCAGAATGTTGGTAGGTTAGATAAGTAGACGAGCCCGTCAATCATTTTAACTTTTTGGCACATCTACTGGCTAACTGCTACTGCGAATTTACGGTCAATTTCGGCAGAACCGAAAAAGGTGCAGATATTTGCAGATGGGTAATTAATTAGGGGTGCCAGATCGTTAGTCAATAAACAGGCATCGGGGCCTCTGGCGAGCGGAATAACCAGTCAATCAACTTTCCAATCAACTTGTTACCCAGGTAAGATATTATGGAATCGAAACGACAACAAAAAGTAGCCCGGCAGTTGCAGAAAGATTTAAGTGAAATTTTTCAGCGCGAAGTGCCGCATTTATTCAACGGGGCGTTTATTACGGTCACCAGCGTGCGCGTGTCGCCCGATCTGAGCGTAGCCCGTGTATACCTGAGCTTTCTGGCTACCAAGAATAAAGAAATGCTTCTGGAAAATATTCAGGAGAAAGGAAAAGTACTCCGGCAGCACCTCGGCGACCGGGTTCGGCACCAACTCCGGATCGTTCCTGAGCTCCATTTCTTTCTGGACGACACGGCCGAATATGCCGACAAAATGGACAAACTCTTCGCTGGTCTCGAAATTCCTCCCGCACCTGAGGAGGACGAAGACGATGCCGAATAGGCGAATCGTGAATGCGTGCATGAGCGAGTAACACAGTCAGAAGTACTCGCTCATACACGCATTCAGTCATTCATAATTAGTATATGAACCTCCCGACCTGGATTGCCCGACGGTATTTTTTCTCCCGGAAGAAACGCAGTTTTATTAGCTGGCTATCGATTCTGTCTATGCTTGGCGTAGGTGTTGGAACGATGGCATTGGTAGTTGTCTTGTCAGTCTTCAACGGGATGGATGAACTGAACAGGCAGATTTTTAAAACCTTTGAGGCTGATATGACCGTTTTGCCTAAGCAGGGTAAACGGTTCATGGCATCACCCGAACTGCTCACGCGCCTGCACCAGACTGCTGGTGTAAACCTCTTAACAGCTGTAGTGCAGGATAATGCGCTGGCCCGCTATGCGAATGGCGAAACAGTTGTGCGGCTTAAAGGCGTTGATGATAGTTACTTACAACGAAAGCAACTCGACTCGGCCCTGCTCGAAGGTAAATTGCGGCTACGCGATCGGGGTGTAAACTATGCCATTGTTGCCGATGGAGTCCGGAATGACCTGAGCATTTCGGTGGTCGATATCCTTACCCCACTGGAGATTTTGTATCCGCAAAGTGATCAATCGTTCAGTGTACTTAATCCCAATGCGTTCAATCGGGAATCATTGACAGTTTCAGGCGTGTTTTTTATCGAGTCCAAGTACGATAACTTCGTGCTTGTTCCGGCAACTGTAGCACGGACGTTATTTGGCTATAATCCTAATGAAGCCACCAGCCTTGAAATTCAACTGAAGCCCGGTACGGATGAGAACGCAGCAAAACAGGCGTTGCAGGATGTTGTCGGTGATAAGCTGATCGTACAGAGCCGTGATGACCTGAATATTGATCTCTACCGAACGATTCGCATCGAAAAACTGCTGGTCGCTATCACACTGTCATTTATCATTCTGGTCGCGTCGATCAACATATTCTTTACGTTGTCTATGCTGGTCATCGAAAAGAAAGAAGACATCCGGATTTTGTATGCACTGGGTGCGACGACGGGTCTGGTGCGTCGGATTTTCCTGACCGAAGGGGCCATCATCGCCTTAACTGGTGCTTTCACCGGATTGGTAATCGGCGTTTTTATCTGTCTGGCGCAGGAACAATATGGCTTCATTGGCATGGGAACAGTAAGTTCGATAATCGATGCCTATCCGGTTCGTCTTGACAGTAGTGACATCATTATGACCGCCGTTCTGGTGATTGTGGTAACTTTCCTGACGTCGTGGTTCCCGGCTCAACGGGCCGCTAATGTGAAGTAAGCAGGCCGCTATTGGGCATGATCAATAAAACCATAGCTCTGAACGATAGCAGTTACTTGCTAATCATTGTCCCCCTATCTACTGTAATCACATACGCTTTACCGCCTTCTCGTTCAATAGCTTCTGCAACCAGTTCCGGGTTTTCGGGTGCGTAGGCAAACATACAGCCACCACCACCCGAGCCATTGATTTTACCCCCTAACGCTCCGGCCGTGAGAGCCGCATCGATCATCCGGTTAATTTTCGGAGTGCTGATGCGCTGGGCGTCGCGTAAGTTGTTCTGGTGCTCGGTTAACAGCTTTCCAAAACGGACGTGATCAATCTGGTCCGTCGTTCCCGAGGGTGTATCCAGAACAGCAAGAGCTTCACGGAGAATATCGCGGTTAGCCAGATTGCCTTTTAGGAGAATGTACTCGTCTTTGCTCAGAATATCCTTGAACTCCGTTGCTTCGGTTAGCGGAGAATGGTGCAGTGAGAAAGTTGGGTTAACGGTGTTAAGTCTTGAAATAATGTCAAGCATGCCAAACTTGACCCGTTTCAGAATGCCAATTGTGTCTTTAGGCTCCTGAGAGTCGCCAAGAACGAACGTGCCGAGTTTTGGATGGAATTTACGAAGCGAAATCGTTGGCGTTGATTCCAGATAAATGACATCGCCAACAGCGGTTGAATAGTGATCCATCATGCCCCCCGGTTCGCCAAATTCCAGAACCTCAGCCACATAAGCTAACTCCGCTACCTGTTCCTGAGCTAACTGACGCGGTTCATCGGCAAGTTGAGTCAGCACATTTAGCCAGGTAACCAGCAAGGCCGATGAACTCGATGTACCCGAATTGATTGGGATATTCCCATGAACGTCACCTTCGATACCCGCTGAAAACTGAAAGCCTTCGCGAAGCAACACATTTACGGCCGACCGGAAATAATCGCGAATGTCTGGGTAAGGCAGTTGAAGGCCGTCGAACGGAATATTGACATCCTTCTTTATATCGGGTAGATTGAGCCGGAAACCGCGCGAACTAACGCGTTGCGCCCGAACCTGAATACGACGCGAAATGGCAGCGGCAATGACTGGTAGTCCCAGGTAATCCTGGTGTTCGCCGAAAAGGCAGATACGACCGGGCGTTGAAGCAGTTATAGCAGAGGTAGTAAACGACGGAATCAAAGCGATAATACTTCTAGCTGGTGCTTTTTCTGACGAGCTTCTTCAACAATAGTTTCCAGTTGCTGGGCTGTTTTATTGTCGATCCATTCTTCTACACATTGATTGCAAACAGTGGCCGGAACATGACGAACAACTACTAATCCATCTCCCAGATCGACGCTAAATGTAGTATGACCAGCTTCCTTCTCACCCCCGCACATTGGGCACTTTTCTGATAATATCATTGTCTTTTTGTCTTAAAATCGGGTTCGAAATGACTCTGAGACGGCTCGTAAACGGTAATTATATAGGCTGTATCATCTACTTCACTATAAGACGCAACCACATGCAAAGGTCGTTCCTTTATCCAGCCTAACACCAGTAGGCTGGATAAAGGTCGATCATCGTCATAATCACGTATTACTTCACCTGTGATTAGAACCTGTAACGCATCTTTCTGCAAAATTTGGCGCTCAGCTAACCGCTGCAAGGTATGTTTTCGCCAATCAATCTGCCCCTAGTTAACTGCCTGCCTGAGTTATACCAGATCTACAGGCATTACCAGCTTGTCTTCTTATACCCTATCGTGGCATAATATAAAATAAAGCCAAAAAGTGGTAATAGCAATGCATAGGCCATTTTAGGGCTGATCGTATCGGTTAGGTAACCATGGAGCAGGGGTAGGAGAGCGCCCCCCGAAATACCCATGATGAGCAGAGCAGACCCAATTTTAGTGAATCGTCCTAGTCGGTTAAGCGCCAGTGGCCACATCGCTGGCCAGATGGGAGCCAGCCCAAAACCCAGCAGAGCCACACACAAAACAGAGGTAAACCCACTTGTCAGTAAGGTCGCCGTAGTCAGTACGAGACCGTAGATGGCTCCAAATCGTAGTGATGTTTGCTGTGAGATATACTTGGGAATCAGGACGATACCCAGCACGTAACCGGCCAGCAAACCATAGAGAGTATAGGTGGTAAAATACTTCGCTTCATCGTTCGTAAAACCGATCGCTTTGCCGTAATTAATGATGGTGTCTCCGGCAATGACTTCAGCCCCAACATAGCAGAAGAGGGCGGCAACGCCCAGAACGAGGTTAGGAAACTGCGAGACGCTCGTATGAGAGGTTGCGTCTGCCGGAGCATCGTCCTGTTCTTCTGAAACTTCGGGGAGGTTCGAAAACCGGATCAGTCCGGCCAGAACGACCAATACACCGGTCAGAATAAGATAAGGGGTTACGACTTTTTCCAGGGATGCCGCTCCCGAAACAGCATTACCACCCGCCAGCAATAGTCCGCCAAAAATAAACTGGCTTATGATCCCTGCCAGTTTATTGGCAATGCCCAGAAAGCTGATCCGCTGGGCAGCACTTTCACGTGGGCCAAGAATGGTTGCGTATGGGTTAGAGGCTGTTTGTAATACGGTCAGCCCTATGCCGATCAGGAACAAACCAACCAGAAACAGCGGATAGGAAACCGATTTCGCTGCCGGAACAAAAATCAGTGTTCCAACGGCCATAACCAGTAGACCCAGCGACATGCCATTCTTAAACCCCGTTTTCTTCAATACAGCCGACGACGGAATGGCCATGAGCGTATAGGAGATGAAAAATGAGAAAGCAACCAGATTAGAGCCGACCGTGCTCAGATTAAAAGCCTGCTTAAAGAAGGCTATCAGTACACTATTGACCCAGGTAACAAAGCCAAAAATGAAAAATAAAGCACCGACAATCAGCAACGGAATTGTGTAATTCGGACGGACCTGCGAAGGAGGAGCGGTAGGTGTCATAGGTAACAGTCGATAAGAAAATGGTAAGGGGGTGGGTTTATATATTTTAAATTTTTTTACAAATTAAGAATAGAATTTGTTTCTTCGCTCATTTGCTACCTAAAATTCGTCGTTAAGTCCAAATATGGGCTTGTTTGTCTTCCATTTACCACGCGTAAAATCCGGTATCTGGATGGGTTTGCTTCCGCCCGCAATGCTCTCCTCCGACAAGGGGCTAATGGCACTCCAAACGGCAGCATCATAGACGTCGATGGGTGGTGGTATTTTGGTTTTGACGGATTCGATGAAAGCGCGCATAACGAAAAAGTCGATGCCGCCATGACCGGCGTTCTCCGCCGTTTGGGCGTGACGCTTCCAGAGTGGATGGTCATACTTCTCCTGGTAAGCAGCAAAGGGCTCCCAGGTATGGGCTTTGGGACTAACATGGTCGCCTGTTGCCCCTTCCAGGTAAATCATGTCGTTATCGTCCATCCAGATTCCCTGCGTTCCCTGAGCCCGGAACCCAAGCGAGTAGGGGCGAGGGGAGTTCGTATCATGAATGATCACGATATTCTCGCCATTTGCGCACTCAATAACAGTCGTTACAACATCGCCGAGTTTGAAGTTAACCTTTGCATTAGGGTGGTTGGCTCCCCCTTTATCAACGACGTATTTGTGTAGTCCACGGCTTTTGGTGGCTGTACTGGTCAGGTGGAGAAAGCGATTCCCGCGATTGATGTTGAGCCAATGAGCAACCGGCCCCAGGCCATGCGTTGGATACACATCGCCATTGCGGTCTACAGAATGCTGGGTTCGCCAGTGGGCTTCTGAATAGCCTTTGGCCCCAAACTCGGCCCCAACGCCACCAATCGATTTACCATCGTTGAATTTGATGTTACGCAGGTCGTGCTGATAGCCGCAATGGGCATAGGTCATTTCGCCAAACAACCCCTGACGTACCATATTTAAAATAGCTAATACGTCGCGCCGGTAGCAGACGTTTTCCATAATCATGCAGGGCATACCCGTCTTTTCGGACGTATCCACCAAATCCCACGATTCTTTTAGCTTAACCGTTGCTGATACTTCAACGCCGGCATACTTGCCCGCTTTCATGGTGGCTACTGCCATCGGTACATGCCACTCCCAGGGCGTAGCAATGATAACACCGTCGAGGTCATTGCGTTTGAGCATCTGCAAAAACGCTTCATCCCCTTTCGTGTATGCTTCGGGTAAGGGTTTTCCTTTCTTCTTAAAGATGTCATTTGTTCGGGCAATGCTGTCGGCGTCGATGTCGCAGATTGCCGGAATTACCACATCGTCGCGGTAAAGAGCCTGTTCAACGTGGCTTCGACCACGCGCTCCAACGCCGATAAAACCCAACCTTACTTTGGCGTCTACAGGTTTTGCACCGGTTAGAATAGACGGGAAAACAGAAGCAGTTGCTCCGGTCAGAGCAGCCGTGCGAATAAACTGGCGTCGAGTGGGCGTGAAGTCCATGCAAAAAAAGCAATTGTTTAGGACTGGAAAGATAAGGATTCTTGCTTAACTCAGCATACCAGATCTTTCGTTCAATGCCGTCGCGCCGGGCCACGGTTACCATTTACGCCCGAAGTAACCGTGACACGGCACTGAATTAAAGGACTACACACTTAAAAATTCCACCAAACAGCCCTCGGATAGGATGCATTTAGCACAACTGGTTCGCCGATGCGGGGCGTCGTGACGTCCATTCCCTGTTCGTCGGTTTTTTTGAGAAGTCGTTTTATCGGTTCATTCCAGGCATGAAGTGCCAGCGAGAATTTAGCCCAGTGTACCGGTAAAATGGTTTTAGCGCGTAAATCCTGGGCGGCTGTTGCCACTTCTTCGGGAAACATGTGAATATGCGGCCAGTCTTTGCCATATTGACCACATTCCAATATGGCCAGATCGAATGGGCCATATTTATCGCCAATTTCTTTAAAGTGCTTTCCGTAGCCCGAATCGCCACCAAGAAACAGGTTATTTCCGTTCAGGTTGAGCACGAAAGCAGTCCAAAGGGTTTTTCCACGTGTAAAGCTTCGACCCGAAAAGTGCCGGGCTGGTACTGCCGTTAAGGCAATACTGTCAGAAACCTGCTGTTTATCCCACCAATCGAACTCAACAATCCGGTCGGTCGGAACGCCCCATCGTTCGAGGTGAGCCCCTACACCAAGAGCGGTATAGAATTTTTTGACTTTGGGAATTAGTTGCGTTATGGTTTTATAATCCAGGTGGTCGTAGTGGTCGTGAGACAGGATAAGCAAATCGATGTCGGGCATGTCGTCAACACTGTACACATCAGAACCTGGGAATGATTTTCCAAAAAAAGATACGGGCGAAGCATTGCCACTAAAGACCGGATCGACCAGAACCGTAATTCCTTTCGATTTGATCAGATACGACGAATGACCGAACCAAACGATTGACAGTTTATCATCTGCAAGCGCTTTCAGGTCGGTTTTGACAGAGGGTAATGGATAGGCTGGTATATTGTCTGGATCTTTGTGTAGAAAATCCTGCATCATCCCCCAATAAGACGCATCTTCGGGCATGACGGGTGTTACTTCCAGATTCTGAAAAGAGCCGTTCTGATAGTTTTTTGAGTGTAAGATCCGTTCCAGCCGATCCGTTGCCGGATTGCTGCCAAAAACGCTTTGCTGCATAAATAAATAAGTTGAGCCGACAGCAACGGCTACTAGAAGCGCAAGTGTTATCATGGTGGTTCGTAATCGTTTCATGGTGCTTGAACGGTGCCAATCTGTGTCAGGTTCCGTAAAATGACGAGTGGAACAATACCTGGTTGGCAGGTGTTATCAAGACATATCAGCGTATTTCTGTTTAATCTTTTGTTAGAAACATTGAACAAAACAGAAAAACACGCTGTTATCAATTTGTATTAGCACACTGAGGAGCGTATTGGCTACACGTTCCGCCGTCTGCCTGTGTTGTACACAAACTTTGTAACGACAGGTTGATCGAATCCTGGTTTCGATTCTCTTTTTATGGACACAAAATGGGCTAATGCCCCACGAGTTGCCGTGTTTCGCAAGGAACATTTCAACGCGGCTCATCGTCTCAACAACCCAAACTGGTCGGATGAGAAAAACACCCGCGTTTACGGCAAGTGTAATAATCCCAATTACCATGGGCATAACTATGACCTTATCGTACAGGTTACCGGGCCAATCGATCCTGAGACGGGCTATGTCATTGACATGAAACAACTCGGTGATCTGATTAAAGAATACATTACAGATCGCTTCGACCACAAAAACCTGAACCTCGATACCGAAGAGTTTGCAGACCTGAATCCTTCGGCCGAAAACATTGCCATCGTTATTTATACCATTTTACGTAATCAGCTAAGCGAGGGCTTAGACCTTAAAATCAGACTGTATGAAACTGAACGGAACTTCGTCGAGTACCCCGCTTAATGGTTCAAATGGTAACCATAACAACGGTGTACGTACAAACGGCCATAGCCTGAACGGACACCATTCGGCAACGGCGGACCGCGACGAGTTGGTCGATGAACTGGGCGATGCGCATAGTGCTTCTTCGATTGATACACCAATGCGTCCCGATGCTTTTGATTTGGACGATGATCTCAAAATTGATCTGATCGAAGAACATTTTCGGGAGATAATGAACATTCTTGGCCTTGATCTGACCGACGACAGCCTGAAAGGGTCGCCCCGGCGGGTGGCAAAGATGTACGTGAAAGAAATTTTCCGGGGGCTCAATCCCGCCAACAAGCCTACGCCAACCCTTTTCGATAATAAATTTCGGTACAATGAAATGCTGGTGGAGAAGGACATAATCGTTCAGACCTATTGCGAGCATCACTTTGTTCCGATTATTGGCAAAGCACATGTGGCTTATATTTCCAGCGGTAAAGTGATTGGCTTGTCGAAGCTGAACCGGATTGTGGAGTACTTCAGCAAACGGCCTCAAGTGCAGGAGCGTTTGACGGTGCAAATTGCCGATGAACTGAAAAAAGTGCTCGAAACCGAAGATGTTGCGGTTATGATCGATGCGAAGCACCTGTGCGTATCGACGCGGGGAGTGCACGATGTAAACTCATCAACCATTACAGCGGCCTACGGCGGCAAGTTTGAAGAAGAAGCTACCAGGCAGGAATTTCTGCGTTACGTTGCTCAGCCAAGTGTAACGATCTAATTCATAAAGGAATATTGATTAAAGGGCACGGGGATTTTTCTCTGTGCCCTTTGGTATTCTTGGGGGTAATGTATTTACGGATTCAATCCGTAATTTGTTGTGCTAAAAGTACGCTTGTTATGCCCTCAGTGATTACAGTTGTTGAAAATGGTCTCATCGGCAGGAGCATCGACGTTAGGGAACGATCGGGTCTGTCGGCGGATGTAATCGTGCCCGATCCGGTTTTTGAGGCTCTTCGGCAACTGGCTTTTGATGCAGATGGCGTTGACGGTTTATTGACCTTTTCTGTCCAAAAAGGCTATGAATACATTCGGGTTCGAAATTATGTTGGTTTATTAACCCTGCCTGATGGTACCCAATTAGAGATTCTACCAAAAATCGGGAACGGTTCAACCAACCGATCGATGTTATTGACTATGCTGAGGCATCTCGAGCATGGGCCATTCCGTACGCTTACATCGGCATACACCAATGCCACAAACCTGCCCTTGTGGGAAGTATTTGTTACGGCCTTTCTAGATGCTCTGGCAGCTTTGGTCAGGCAGGGTATCCAGCGGTCCTATGTGTCGGTGGAAAGCAACGAACGATTCTGGAAAGGCAAGTTTCAGGCTACCCGGCAGCAACGCGAAAATGCGCAACATGCCGAGCGATTAGCCGTTGTGTACGACGTTCTGACGGCCAATGTTCCTCCCAACCGACTCCTAAAAACGACACTACTGTATCTGCGGCAGCGAAACCACAGTCCCGGTGTTCAGCAACGCATCCGGCAACTCGATTGGGCTATGGATGAAATTCCGGTTTGTGAATCGATCCCGGATGATCTTAAAACGGTCAGGCGAACCACCCGGATATTTGCCCGCTATGAACTGGTTTTACGTTGGGCCGAAGCCTTGCTGGGGAGGCAAGCCTATGGTGTTAAGGTTGGACAGACAGCCGATCTTTCCCTGTTATTCCCAATGGAGCGCGTATTTGAGGATTATGTTTCACACGGTATTCGCCGATACTGGCCGATCGCTGATGCGGTGACCGTTCAGGAGTCGTCGGCGCATCTGGTCGATGAGCACATCGGGGTGCCAAAATTTAAACTTCGGCCCGATATTCTGATTCGGCATAATGACCAGATATTTGTGCTGGATATGAAATGGAAGGAACTGACCAGTCGCGATCAGGCCCGGAACTATGGAATCGAGCAATCGGATCTTTATCAACTCTATGCTTACGGCAAAAAGTACGGAGCCAACGACCTGTTTTTGATTTATCCGGCAAATGAAACCTTTCAGCAACCGCTACCCGTGTTTGACTACGATGCTGATACTCGATTGCATGTTGTGCCATTTACTATACTGAACTCCCTGGCGAATGAAGTAGAAAAATTGGCCAACTACGCTTTGTCGTTTCGATGATGTGCTTTCTTTGCGTGTAGAAACGCGTCCCCTAACCTGACCGTAACGCCTTATGCCCCTTCTTCTGACCTTAATTGGTATTCTGACCCTTGTTCTATTAGTCGCTTTTGTCCGTTTAGATACGTTTATATCCTTCGTACTTGTCTCACTCGGTATCGGGCTGGCATCGGGTATGAGCGTACAGGATGTTGGAAAATCTATACAGACCGGTATTGGCGGAACCCTCGGCGATCTGGTGTTGATCATAGGGTTTGGGGCAATGCTTGGCCGACTTGTCGCCGAAAGCGGAGCCGCCCGGCGCATTACCGATGTATTGATCAAACTATTCGGCATTAAAAATATTCGATGGGGACTGGCTCTGGCGGGTTTCGTTGTCGGTATTCCGCTGTTCTACAATGCGGGCTTCATCATTGTTGTACCCTTGATTTTTACCATAGCCGCATCCTCGCGATTACCATTACTATCGGTTGCCGTGCCCATGTTATCGGCCTTATCGGTTGCACACGGTTATCTGCCTCCTCACCCGTCGCCTTCGGCCGTTGCGGCTCAGCTCAATGCCAATATTGGCCAGACACTTCTATACGGACTCATTGTCGCGATTCCTGCCATTGTTATTGCCGGACCAATTTTCGGCAAAACGCTGGTCAATATGAAGATCACGCCCGATAAAGATCTGTTCGATATCAATGAGGTGCCGGGAGCAAAGGCCGGTACAAAACCATCTTCTGAAAATCTGCCGAGTACGGGTATCAGCTTTTTCGTTGCGCTATTGCCGGTGTTGTTATTAACCACATTTGGACCGCTAAAAGGTGCGTTACCGGATACATCGCCCTTAAAAACGATTGTTACGTTACTGGCTGAACCCTATATCGGAATGTTATTATCGGTACTAACCGCCATGTATACACTCGGTATCCGGCGCGGACAATCGATGAAGGCGATTACCAAAGACATGGAAGAAGCCGTTAAGGCTATTGCGCCGATTTTGCTGGTTATTGCCGGAGCGGGCGCGTTGAAGCAGATTTTTACGGATAGCGGCACCAGCAAATACATTGGTAGTTTGCTGGCCGATGCAACAATTCCGCCACTGGTTTTGGCATGGGGTATTGCCGCTTTTATTCGGGTATGTGTCGGTTCGGCAACGGTGGCCGGCCTGACAACATCAGGCATTATTGCACCCTTAATTCAGAGTCAAACCATCAAGCCCGAATTAATGGTATTAGCCATTGGCTCTGGAAGTCTTATGTTTTCGCATATCAACGATGGCGGTTTCTGGTTGTTTAAGGAATACTTTAACCTGACCATTGGCCAAACGATTCGAACGTGGTCACTCATGGAGACGATCGTATCAGTTATAGGGCTGCTGGGCGTACTGGCCTTGAATCTGGTGGTGTGATTACGGTATGAGCTTCATAAACGATTTAGTCAGTACTGTGAGCTAGTATGCCAATGCTCTGGCAGATGCCTTTTTGTCTAGCGCATCGTTTAGCTTTCTGTTGGCTTATTAATTACTTTTTCAAGATAGAGGACAATTGCAATCCCAACAGTGTAGGCGATCAGGTCTATCCATTCAAACGAAGTTCCAATAACTGTACTGGCCATTTTTGAATTTTGAAGCCCAAGCCTGTTTACAATTTGAAAATACTGCATAACCTCAATTGCATACGAAAAAAGCAATACACCTAAAGCGGTAGGTAAAACAGGCGAAGGAAGGAATGATTTTACAAAGCAATAAATCAGTATCGAAACTAAGACATCACCAACATAGGGGCGAATAATTGGGTCATGAGCAAATTTGGCAATCAGAATTTCAAAACCGAACAGCAGAACAGCCAAAGTGAAATATATCTTATTGAATTTTAGAGAGATATGACTTGTTCTGACCACGATTGAAAACAGGTACGTTTGACAAAATTGTGAATTAATTTGTAAAGATGTTGATCCGGTGATGTGATGTCGGTTTCTTAAAACCGACAAGTCGAGGACGATTCACCGAAGGAAGCGACGGTTCGCCGTGGCGATTCTCAAAACTTCGTCGTTTATGCCGGATGCAGTTCCCAAAGCAGCAAGGGTCAGGTTGAAGAACCTGACCTCACTCCACTACTCGCTAACCGGTGTCAAAGCGGGTAAACATCTCATGAACTTAACAGCTTTAATCATCCGCCAGTAAGCTGGTAACTCAAAACGACAACCCCACATTCATAACCAGTTGCGTTTTGAAGCAATAGTTTTTGCCGCTCCCCGAGGAGGTCAAATATTCTCAGCCCTTTGTTAATCATGATTGGGTTTATAAAAAAATTAAACTCGTCGATAAGTCCTTCTTTTATAAGAGAGGAAACAAAGTCAGCACCTCCATAAACAATAATGTCTTTACCGGTTTTGCTCTTCATATTTTTTACGGCCGTGGCCAAATCACCATTTTCAATCGTTACATTTTTACCGGCAATGCTTTTCAACGTTTTGCTGAAAACCACTTTAGGCGTATCGACCATTTTTTGAGCAAAAGAAAATTCTGGACTGTCAGGCTGATTATTGACAACATTCTCCCAATAGTTCACAAAGCCATCCGTCATTTTTCTGCCGAGTAGAATAGTGTCTGAACTGTCAGTAAGGGAGTTGATCAATGCCAGAAGGTTTGAATCCTGATCGAAACTCATCCAGTCAAGTTCGCCATTTGGGCCAGCTACATATCCATCCACAGATAGTTGCATTTGTAGTTTCAGCTTTCTCATTGCTTTGATTTTTTACCAAACTTAGTTGTTTCTTCTACTCAAATTTATGAAGCCAGCCTGGCAATTGCATCTCTAAAGCGGTTGAATCAATGATTCATTTCCTGGCGCTTTATTGATATGTGAATAGATTCGTAATAGTCGAATCTTGTACTCAGCATGGCAAGCTTCAAACAAACTGAAATGAGGTACTTCGCCGACGCGGTGTCATCCTCCAACAACAAGGTTGGAAACAGGTCGCTATTGCCCACGCCCTAAGCTTGACTCAAGGCTGGGTCAGTCGAACATTGACTAAATATCGCCAGAAAGTCCCAGAGGCCTTAGCTTGGCAGAAACAGCCCTGCGCTAAGCCGCGGCTGACCGATGAACAGTTGATTCAACGGGTGGCTACAGTCCGGAGCTCAATCCGACCGAATTAGTTTGGAATCAACACAAATGAGGCTTAAAGAATCGCGTATTTCTCTCCCTGGAAGAATTAGCCAGTAGTGTTTTAGTTCAGGTGGGCCTGCTCCAGAAAAATCCGAAATCGATTCAAAGGTTCTTCCATAAGAAGGAGGTTGGCTTCTTTACCGATTAATTCACGCTTCAAGTTATCGGTAGAGCATTACTTTATCATAGAGACTTTTTAATTGAATGTCACCAAAACCATAAATGCTTTCTCTGTTCCAAAATTCTGTGAACACTTTATAAAAATCAGTAGAAATATTTTTTGTGATGTCTTCAATAACTTTTTCAGGTCTTCCTGTTGTGCCATCTTTTGGAAAGCGGTCTATATGTGCCTTTACTACTTCTTGTAAATACGGAAAAACAAAAGATTGATGCTTTGAGAGATTTGTCAACTCGTCAAGATTACCGTTTTTGTAAGCTTTCCACAACTGTTGCCCTAAATTTATGTCGGCTTCACTTAAAGGAATTCTATTGGCATAACAAACTTTAAGTTCATCTGAATTTGCTGGTCCAAAGCCATTCCAAAATTGTTTACTGGTTTTGTCTAAATAAGAAGTATAAACAGCAAAAACTTTTTTCTTTATAGGCAAACTATTGATAATTGAAATAACAAACCACATGTTTACCTGGCAAAATAAGTCATACTCAAACCAAAGATTAAACTCTGAATTATCAGGCGCATTTATTATTTTTTCAAATTCTTTTGCAACAGAATTATTGTATTCGGTTTCTGTTATTCTCATGTATTTGGCTCTTGATTGCCAAAAGTCATGAAGGTTGTCGCCTGATAATTCTCCGTCAATAAGACCTTCTCTAACAACAATAATATTCCCTTCAATTGTTGCGTCTGGAAAACTATAAGCAAGCAGGGCTTTCTTATAAAACAGCCTCCACTTGCATAAACTGAATTAGTGAAGAAAATTCATCGGCAAAATTGTCCAGTTGAGCTGCCATATTCTTCGGCTTCAATCGATGCAGTAGATTCATTGTCAATGCTTCCAGAGCCACTTTGGCTTTAAAGGCAGGCGAGTGCTGCTTGCGTTTTGCTTTCATTTTGAACCACTATTTACAGCTTGTTTTTCAACTTAGCTAGTGGTCCTAATTTGGGGGAGTACTATATTGTGCCCTTTACGCTACAAACAGATTGTATTTTAAAATAGCGTACATGGCCCTGAAACCATCTCGCCAGCCAATTTTTTTGCCATCGGCATACGTACGGCCATAGTAGGAAATACCAACTTCGTAGATGCGAATACCCGGAACACGGGCTAGTTTTGCCGTTATCTCGGGTTCGAAGCCGAATCGTTTTTCCCGAAGGTCGATTCGTTGAATCAATGCTGTTCGGAACACCTTATAGCAGGTTTCCATATCGGTCAGGTTCAGGTCCGTAAATATATTCGACACCAGCGTCAGAATTTTATTCCCCACAGAATGCCAGAAATACAGTACCCGGTGAGGGTGGTTGCCAATAAATCGGGTGCCATAAACAACATCGGCTTTCCCGTCTATCAGGGGCTGAAGCAATAATATATATTCGCTGGGGTCATACTCCAGATCGGCATCCTGAATGATGAGCCAGTCGCCGGTAGCCAGCTGAATGCCGGTGCGCAGAGCTGCTCCTTTCCCCTGATTCGTTGAGTGACAAACATAGTGCGTACATACATCCGGGTAACCCTGCTGGAATGCTCTGACAAGCAGGCCCGTATGATCCGTCGAACTGTCATCGACTACTATGATCTCTTTCTGGATGGACAGTGGGAGTGGTGATGCGGCCACCTTGTGCAGTAGTTCAGTAATGGTACGCTCTTCGTTATAGGCGGGAATAACAATGCTCAGGATCATTTTGCTGGTAGTTGGATAGAGTTATGTGCCAATGAGTCAATGGTTGGGTGAGTCAATCTAAATCCCTCCGCAATGGTTTTTCCCCTCAGTTGCAGATCATCAGAAAAAAATGGTGTGCAGGGTAGTTCAATGTCGAAACAGGCCTCGCATGGCGCGCGCGGAACAACTACCGCCAGGCCACTGCGGGTTCTGCGTAAGTCGTAGTAGGCGTTTTGTTCTCCGGAATTAAGGTGGCTTAACTTCGCGGGTATGAGTAGAAGAGCGACCAGCGAATCAGGCTTGTGATTCTCCCTATTAACCGCAGCGAAAACGAGTAAACCGATCAGCGTTAGTCCGACCAATCCCGTAGCAATACGTGTAGGTAACGGTTGCTGGATTAGGTTAAGAATGGGTAATAAAGCGGCTATCCAGATAAATGCATAACCAAACCGGAATTCGGGGGCTTTCAAAAACCAGAATAAAAATCCGGCCAGCGCTACTACATAAGCTGCTAATAACCCCCGTAGACGCTCGCGGCCATAAACCCATTGGGAAGCCATCAATACGGGCGACAATACGGCCATGATGAACGTAGGCCGGTTGGGCCAGTTGTACCAGAACCACCAGTGCGTCCACCACCACGATACCCATCGGGCAAACGGCCAGGTGAGTTTTTCTGGATCGAATTTGGTTTCGGGAAGGTGAAAGCGTGCCCAGAACGTAACAAAATCATGTTCAAACCGAACCGCGTTTTTGGCCACTTTCCAATCGACCGAAACTAGATCAAGTTCGGTAAATGGAAAGATTAGATAGCCAGACAGAATAACGTTTCTGACCAGCCACGGGCCAATAAGCAAACAAGCAAGTATCGTTACCCAGACTCCATGGTTCCATCTAATCCAGTGCCGGTGCTCATAGGCCACAAAAGGCAGGAGAAGCAGGATTGGCAGTGTAGCCAGTTTTACGGTCAGGCATGTGAATACTAATGCTACCAGCAGAAACGCTCGAAAGTGATTACTCCTTCTGTTTTCATTAAGCCATACTAAAAACACGAAAAGTGTCAACAACGTGGCCCATACGTCCGTGCCAGGTGCATTGACCTGGCGGATCAAAAAAAATAAGGCCAGACACACGATGCTTAGTTGAAGATTCCGCAAAACGGGACTCAGATTGAGCCGCTGAAGTTGCCTGATACTGTAATCCCCAAAGAGGAGAAGCAGGAAACCGTTGAGCGGAAACAGCGTTTGACCAGCCAGATCCGTAAAGCCGAAAGCGGCTCCAATCACAAAAAAGCTGGAATTGAAGGCCAGACGACTGAACAGATTGCCAAGCCCTGGAATAGCCGCATACCGCTCAACATACCGGATAGTGGGTAGGTGATAGGTACCACTGTCGGGATTAACAGGACGTCCGATGGCATAGACCAGTATGACTACGATGAGTAACCAGACTACAGGCTGTCGGACAAGTTTGTAAAAATTGGTAGTAGCCGCGCGTATCGGACGATTCGCCAATTGCCAGTTTATAAAAATAGCAAGCAGCGCTAGACCTGCAACAAACCAACAATTAGTCGGGAAGAAAATTGAGACGATCTGCAACACACTGATTACTCCCATCAAGCCCATCAGGACCGTTTCCGTTGGGGAAACCGTTCCTGGCCAATGGCGTTGCAGGGCAAGAACAATGCCCTCGCCCAGCACCGATAACAGTATGTAGAGTAGAGCCCATAGAAGTAAGAGTATTAGCATGTTACGTTGGATAGTGTAATGCGATAATTTAGTGGCAATCTAGCCGTGGCAATGCCCTGACTGGAGTATTGATTCCGGGTTTAAGAAGAGTTAGAACCAAACCTCAACTAGTTATTCTTTGCGCTTCTTTTTCGTAATGAATATAGCTGATGACCCGATTAGCCAACGCGTTGCTAATCAGTATGTAGGATGTTCTCCTTCGGGGATAAAATTATTGGACTTGCTGCTAAAACAACTTCTCGATTTGAGTCAGATCCTGTCAATTTAGGGACAAAAGGTACTGATACGCAGGACAATGGTGCGTTTTATACTCATGAGCACTGGTTTTTCGGAACCAGGGCATTGAATGAACGGCCATGTTCCGTACGAATCAGGACAGCGTCAGGAGACGGGTAATCCTTACTTATGAGAAAGGTCGTATGTGCTTCGGGTCGTTTAGGGATACACTGGCAACTGTTTCAGCCAGGCCAGATTGAATCGATAGTGCTGGCTGCTGCTGACCAGATGAATCAGGTTGTCGGGTGTTTGCGTAATCGCCAGGTAGCCCTTAGGTTCGGCATGGGTGGCATCCATGTCAAAAGCACCTGTCCAGGCTCCGCCATTCAGGAATCGGTAGTTTCCATCGGTTAAAAGCTTCTTCACCGGCCAGGTCTTACCCTCATCGTACGATAAGGCAGCATACATGCCGTACCCTTTCATTGTTTTGCCTGATTCACCCGTAAAAAGCAGTCCGTTTTTGCCTTCATTCGCTTCATCGGGGTGATGTGTAAAGGAAATCAGCAGCAATGGCCCTTCATTGAGCCGAAACAGAACCAACCGCTGACCACTCCAGACCGGCGGAAATTCAGAGGCTTGATACGTCCATGTTTTACCCATATCGTGCGATACACTCATCGGCATTCGGGGACCACTCGAATCGGGGCCGGGCAGATCGTCTTTGCGGCCAAGAGCCAATAGGCTACCGTCTTTCAGTTGAACGACACCCGCATGGATTCCCGCAATCAAGCCGCCCGTTGCTCCATTCTGAAAATCAGGCTTTTGTGTATCGGTATAGGGGTTGATCCAGGTTTGGCCACGGTCTTTACTAACATGAATAGCGGTTCCTCCAGTTGGCCCTGGGTCAGCATCACCCGCTTGGATAAGCCAGCCCTCCCGCGTCTGAAGTAGTCCGGCAATTACCTGATTTCGTTTTGTGTGTTCAGGATCGGCCAGTCTGGGAGCTGACCAGCTAGCCCCATTATCGTGACTTTCCCGGAAGGTGATGGCCAGATTTTTCCAGTCTCCGTCAGTTTCAACTCCGTTGAGGTGATAGATCGTACCTTTCCCGTCGTGTAGGAGAGATGTGCCGGTCATGTTGCGGTCAGGGACTTTGAAAAACTCAGATGGCTCATCCCAAACCTGTTTACCAGATCGTAACCGACTACCCAGAATGGTCATCTCCCGGCCTGATTCCTCGTTCGTAGAAAACCAGGCTGCCAGCATATCCCCATTGGGGCACCAGGTAATGGCCGGGCAGTGGTTATGGGAGAAAAAGGGAATACCGGCTGTGCAAACGGGTTTATTGACGTAGCGAATGGGCTCCATAAAAATGGGCTTTGTCGAGGAAACCGTTTTCCAGACGAACGGCTTCTGAGCCACTTGCTGCATAACCGCTGTTGCTGGCTCTGCCGGAAGGGGAGAGGTAGTAACAGCTTCGGCCTGCACAACCCGGAAGCCGACCAGCCAGCTTTTGTCATTAGGGAGCATACCCAGTCGGTTCGACGAACGCAGATAACGGACTGGCGTTCCATGACTACCTCCACGCGTTACCCGATACAGCCCATTGGCTCGCCCTACCGGATTGATTTGCTCTCCCGCCCGGTAGGGACCGTACCAGTCAGCGCACCATTCTTCAACGTTGCCGTGCATATCGTGCAAACCAAATGCATTGGCCGGACTTTGCCCTACCTGCAACGAAACGACCACCGGGTCGCGGTCCGTTTTCTGACTTTTTTGGTAAGCAGTCGCAAGTTTACTGCCGGTCGAAAAATCCGAGGTGGTTCCGGCGCGGCAGGTATATTCCCATTCCGCTTCGGTGGGAAGACGATAGGGTTTGCCCTCTTTTTGGGTGAGCCACTTGCAGAATGCCAGGGCGTCGTCATAAGTGACAAACACAACAGCTTCGTCGTCGGCTTTCGAAAAGCCCATTTTGCCTCTCAGGGTTTTATGAGCCGGGTCGAACGCTTCATACTGCGCATTCGTAACTTCAGTAATTGCCATCTGAAATGGCTTTGTAATACTGACTCGGTGCACCGGTTGTTCATCCGCATCTTCCCCATCGCGTTCAGAACCCATATGAAAGACGCCTGCCTGAATCGGAGCCATGCGCATTCCTATTGAATTAGTCGATTGACTGAAGGCTATTTGAGAAAGTAGTGTGAAAAAGAAAAATAGTCTGATCACTGTTCGTAAAGGTTTCGGTTTTAGGAAGGAAATTGGAATGAAAGAGAGCAACGCAACGAAAATTTACTCACAGATGAACAAAGTACAGGTGTTTACCGAAAAATAGTGAAGCAGTAGCGAGCAACGGAAACAAGAACTCTTCCAATTTACATTGGCCGAGCACTAAACTGGTGAGGCCCCTGCTTCGTTCGAGCGTAGATAATCTGGGATAGCTTCCTGAGCACGCAACGGCGTGGCGTTAGCAATTGCCACGGGTTGATTCACCATATCGGCATCTACACTCCTGAGCTTAAGCGTATCGCTTAGTTGCAGTTGCAGTAATGCCTTCAATTCCCTACGTAATGACGGATCATAGATGGGGAAACCAACTTCAATTCGACGATTGAGATTGCGATTCATCCAGTCGGCCGACGAAAGGTAGATTTCTTCTTCGCCCCCATTGGTAAACAGCAGCACCCGACCGTGTTCCAGGTATTTATCAACCAGTCTGAATACCTGGATCGTCTCACTCAATCCTGCTTTACCAGGAATCAGGCAACAGATACCGCGTACGAGCAAGTCGATACGAACACCCGCCTGGCTGGCCTGGTAAAGTTTATCGATCATTTTTTTCTCTTCCAGACCGTTCATTTTGAGGCAGATATAAGCTGGTCTGCCTGCGCGATGGTGCTCAATTTCGCGGTCGATCAACGATAACCAGTTCTCTTTCATGCCAAATTGGGCAACCAGCAGGTGCCGAAATGGTTTGGGCTGCTTGCGACTTTTAAGATACGTAAAGACTTGACGAAGTTCCCGTCCAATGCCACGATGGGCTGTAAAAAGGCCGTGATCAGTGTATACTGTTGCGGTATTTTCGTTGAAATTGCCGGTCGAAAGATAGCTATAGGTGTGTTTTTTTCCATCGGCACCCCGGCGTGTGATCAGGGCAATTTTGGCATGGACCTTGATTCCCGGCAGGCTATAAATAATGATAACCCCGGCTTCCTGCATCCGGCTTGCCCAGTTCAGGTTATTGGCTTCATCGAACCGTGCTTTTACCTCTACAAACACGGTCACTCGTTTGCCATTTCGAGCCGCACTGATGAGTGAATTCGCCAGAAGAGACGAGTTTGCCAGCCTGTATAAGGTTACCCGAATACTGATAACATTTGGATCGACGGCCGCTTCGTTGAAAAAACGCAGGACGTAATCAAATGTTTGATACGGATAATTCAGCAGCAAATCCTGCTGATGAATTTCATCGACAAGGGTTTCGGCCAGTTCGAGTTGTGCAACCTGCATCGGTTTTGCCGACGGATTTTTCAGGCGCGGGGCCAGTGGATTGGGAAATTTGAATAGATCATAGAGGTTATGGTAACGACCTCCCTCCACCAGTTCTGCCGTTTGCAGGCCGAAGGTAGTACGCAAAATGCCCAGCATGTCGGCGTCCATCGTGCTATCGTAAAGGAATCGAACGGGATGGCCAATTTTGCGCTGTTCGAGCTGGTGTCTGATTTTCTCGATCAGATCGCCCGAAAACTCATCATCGATCAAGGCATCTTCGTCGCGGTTGAGCTTTATGCTGTAGCACGATATGACATCGTATCCTTTAAATGCCAGGGATAAATTTTGCCGAATAATTTCATCGAGCGTAATGATAAACTGTTGACCATTCACGGGCGACAGCACCGTATAACGAGGCAGGTTATCGGACGGAATATTGACGTAGGCATAGGTGTAGCCCGCCTGGGGAGCCTGACGATCCTGCAACCGAACAGCAAAATACAATTGGCGGCTAGGCAGAAAAGGATGCGAAGGATTGGTCAGGTAAACGGGTTTGAGATAGGCCAGAACCTGACTCAGGAAGTAATGTCGAACTTCGCGCTGGTGTTCGTCCAATAAAGCCTGACCCTGATAAAGTATGATCCCGTTTGCCTCCAGTTCGGGTACTATCTGGTTCGAAAAAATTCGCCCACATTCCTGTTGCTGAGCCAGAGCGACCTGAGCAATCTGCTGCAATAATTCGTCCGGGTCACCGTCTACGACCGTTTCGACCTGGCGGGCTTTTAACAGTAATAAATTTTGCAGACCAGCTACTTTTACCCGAAAGAATTCATCGAGGTTCGATGAGAAAATAGCCAGAAAATTTATGCGCTCGTAAAGGGGGAGAGTGGGATCGGCCGCTTCACTTAGAACACGCTGATTGAACGAAAGCCAGCTAAGTTCACGTGGCTGATAGGGGAAGGTATGTTTCATGCCTGAAATTAGAGCGATAAATCGATTGTCAGGCGACCCTTGTGTTAACTTTATGCTAATTGCCAGAGCATAATATCTTTACTTATGCCTTTGAGGTGTTTAGCACCAACACAGAGCGCACTGTCGGGACAAGCGGGTAGATCATCTATAACTTCCTGACTAACCAGTAGTTGTGAGTTGCATTCTTTATTCAGTTGCTCAATGCGTGACGCCTGAATGACAACCGTACCCGTAATGTTGTATTGCTGGCGGTTTTCGGTCCCGATATTACCGACTACCGCATCCCCCGTTTGAATCCCGATTCCGACCGAGGTTTGTGGAATTATACCATTTTGGTTTGCTTCGACAATGGCATCGAGAATAGCCAGGCCAGCCTCTACCGCCCGTTCGGCAGGATTGTTAACGGCCAACGGTGCTCCAAATGTAGCCATACAGCCATCGCCCAGAAACTGATTCACAATGCCGCCGTTGTGTCGGATAACCGTTGCAACCACATCAAAAAATGCACTCTGGTAGGTAATAACCTCGTCGGGGGTGTGCGTATCGGCAAAATTGGTGAAGTTACGGATGTCTAAAAACAGGATAGCCACCTTCCGATGACTGGCCTCGAGCCCGCCCTTTTGGGCCAGAATAGCCTCAACCACTTCGGGCGATACCTGCTGGCCGAACAGTGTCCGGATCTGCTCCCCTGTTTCCATCCGCTCGATAGAAAGCTGGATCGTTTTACGAATCTGCCGGGCTACATAAGCTGCTCCGGCACCTGTCAATATCATAATGATGGTTTTCAGCGCATAAGGAAAGGTTTCTGTCAGGTAAAAGCTCAGTTCTGTCACTTGATCAGAACCGGGTTCCAGTAAGTAAAGGCTCAATCCATAGAATTCAAGGCCAGCCAGCCCGCCCGTCCAAAGCGATACAGTCGAGCTAAGACGGAGTGTTGAGAGGGTAATAAAGATAAAATAGAGATAGGCAATGGGCGATAGTAACATCAGAATCGGGTGATCTAATGACTTACTGACCAGGTATATCGCTGTAGTCAGAACCGTGATTTCGACCGTTGCATTCCCGAATTTAGCAAAGTAAGCCGCGGCCGGTCTTGGCCAAAGCCGTCGCATACCCAACGTTTGCCAGACCATGATCTCATAGATGAGCATACCACCCATATAGGTCGCCAGCTGTATCGAAATATGATGACCGGTAACTTCACCAATGGGTACATTCGCAAAGGGTATCGTAACACCGTAGAGCACAAAGCCAAAGGCAAACAAAATGGCCAGTACACTGGCGCGCTGTCGTTCACGCAGTACGCTTTCCTGCTCAAATTCCTGTTGGAAATAAGTGAGGGTAGGTGGGTGGTATCGATGCTTGAACATAAGCTTAACGGGTATATGGTTGTATCTTAAATTAATTGCGGGTCAAATTCCTACAAATAAAGTTATGTTCCCAACCTGTTGTGATGGAGCGCCTTTAAACTGGGGTGTAATCAGCTTTTCGCTGAATGAAATTCCCAATCGATTATGCATCAGTACGCCCCCATACTCAACTTGCATGAATGCATGATTCAGAAGGTTGCTATTTAGTACATAATCGGCCTGCCTGTGTGTGAAAATTCCACCCTGTAAAACCGAATCGTTCATCACAAAGCGAACTGTCGGTCGGACGAAAAAAAATAACTGGAATTTGCGGTAGGAGTTTATTCGCTGATTACTGGTTTGGCGTTCGTAGTTTGAAAAGTAATCGCTGAAAAGGCCAGCTCTGACGATAAGCCCAGCGTTGACGTTGTTGCTTAATGTACCAAGATTTGTGCTTAGTAAGCCCAGAACCTGCAAATTGGATGAAGGTTGCACCAACTGCTTCTCGTACTGGATCAGATAATTAATGACTACATCGGTCGGTAGTTGATGTTGCCAGCCCTGCGGTTTGTCAAAGCCCAGCTGTCGATGAATCCAAAGCTGAAGTTCTTCGCCTAAAGCAGCCTTTCCCAGTACACCCAGACCCAACTCGGTGGTCAGGCGTTGTTTGTTTTCTGGGTCAGAGGAGGTGAGGGCGTGGGTAGCGTACAGCGTGGCGGTGTACGGTCGATCGCCCTTTATGATTGTCTTTTTTTTGATATCGGTTGGTGTGTACATCAGATGGGTGAGTCCGATGCTATACATATTATTGACCTCACCTGCTAATGGAATCAAAAGGGCGCTCAAAAAACGGGGCTTCGACTGTTTTGTGTAAAAGACTTCGATTCGGGTGCCATTGGTATACTGTCGGTCACTAATCTCTCGTCGGGTGTTGAGACCATCATTGTCTTCACTAATCCGGATCAGTTGAAGGGTGTTTCGTTGGGCCAGTGCCGGATACGTTAAAAAGAAGCCTAATAGTAGCCAGGCCATGCGGTTTAAGGCATTGGCGGCCAGGGTAAGTCTAAATGCCACGTCAGGGGTATAGGTGTTCAACCAACCTGCGAAATTGCTTTATTTGATTTTACAAATCAACAGTTTTTTGACTGTTGGTTGTTCGCCAGCTTGAGTGAAGCCAGTAAGGACGCATTCTCGGTATGCAGGGATTGGTGTTTTTTGGATACACCGATTCGGGGTCAAAAAAGATAGGTTGATTGCATGAGCCAGTATTTGTCAACAGGCAATTTGGCCAATTCAATTTGATAGGAGTTCGGTTGTACTAATTTTGTCGTATAGCTTTTTGAACTATATGCACCAAACATTACTGCTTTGTCTGTCACTAATGCTGGCTGTTTCCCTGTTTGTGATGTTGGGTCAGCGGTTACGAATCTCCGCACCAATTTTTTTGGTAGTGAGTGGTTTAGTCGTCAGCCTCGTTCCTGGGATTCCACGCATTGTCATTGATCATGACCTGATTTTCCTGATTTTTTTGCCCCCTTTATTGTACGAAGCAGCCTGGTATACATCCTGGAAGGAGTTCTGGCGGTGGAGACGTATCATCGTTGTACTGGCTTTTGGGTTGGTAATCGTTACGGCTTCTGCGGTTGCCTATATGTCAAGTGCCTTCATTCCGGGCTTTACACTGGCGCTTGGATTTCTGTTGGGAGGCATTATTTCGCCACCCGATGCAGTAGCGGCTACTTCCGTTCTGAAAGGAGTTAAAGTTTCGAAACGATCCGTCAGTATTCTGGAAGGGGAGAGCCTGGTAAACGACGCATCGAGTTTAGTAGTCTTTCGCTTTGCATTGGTTGCCGTTCTGTCCGGGTCTTTTGCCTGGAAGAGTGCAGCTGTCGACTTCTTTTTTGTCACACTCATGGGCATACTGGTTGGGTTGGCTATTGCAGGCATTTTTTATGTCATTCATCGGTGGATGCCTACCTCAACGCGGGTAAGCATCCTGTTGACCTTTATGGCTCCTTATTTCATGTACCTAACTGCCGAAGAGTTTAAGGTTTCGGGTGTGATGGCTGTTGTGAGTGGAGGATTGTTTCTTTCGTACCATAGCCATCAAATTCTCAACCATAGCGCCCGCATTCAAGGGACTGGGATGTGGGCAACCGTGGTTTTTGCCTTAAATGGATTAGTGTTTATCCTGATCGGTCTTGAACTGCCCGTCATTATCGGTGGGCTGGGCGATTATTCGAAAATTGACGCTATTCTATATGCCTTCATGATTACAGCCGTAGTCATTGTTACCCGTATGGCTGTTGTCATGTTTTCGTCATTATTTACCTGGTTTATTGGACGATACATCACCGTTGCCGACCGAAATCCGGGATGGCGCGGGCCAATTATTGTTGGCTGGGCAGGTATGCGCGGTGTTGTATCGCTGGCGTCGGCATTATCGATTCCACTAACCCTGGACAATGGCGAGCCATTTCCGCATCGAAACCTGATCCTGTTCATTACGTTTGTCGTTATTCTGGTCACGCTGGTTTTTCAGGGATTAACGTTACCCTGGGTTATTCGGAAAATCAATTATAAAGACCCCGACAACCGCGCGCCGGAAGAAGAGCAGGAATCGTCCATCCGGCTAAAATTGCTGCAGGTTGCACTTGCTGAATTAGACGAGAAATATGGGCAAGAAATCGGTAGTAATGAACTGATCGGTAATTTGAAGGCTCGAATGAAAAATGATTTTCAGTCAACGACACATCATTTGAACTCATTAGAAAGCGATGGGGGAAAAATCGACGAATACAATCGGGCCATGAACGATATTGTTTCTGCTAAAAGAAGGGTGTTACACCAGCTTCGCAGACGAGAAGAGTTTGACGATGAGGTAATTCGGAAGGAAGAGGCACGTATCGACCTGGAGGAAGAAAAACTAAATCATCCAATTCATTAAGCACACTGTGCGTTCGGGATAGCGCGGTGACTGGATGCCTGAACAGCTGGTTTTACCGGGACTTTCACCGATTCGACGTAGGCGGTTCAGCAAACCAGTTCTGGCCTACTATCAACCATTTTGTATAAAAAAAAGACCCGATCGCACAGTGCAATCGGGTCTTTTTCTTGCAAATCCGACCTATCAACCGAACGAATTAATGTGTTTCTGGAAGATAGCTTCGTATTTATTGGCAGCTGCCGTTTGTTTGGCTTCTTTACAAGCCTCTACGATCGTTTGTAAGACATACAAGTCAGCATCAGGATTACCGAACCGATTGCCGGTTTTGTCGTATGTTAGATTCTGATCTGCGCGGGAAGCCATTGTATCCGCAATTTCGAGCGCCTTTTTCGAATCACCAACCGTGAACAGGAATCGTACGTAATTTGACGAAATCTGGTCATACGGAATGCTCTTGTCCGGAATCACCTTCAGCGAATAATCCAGCACTTCACGGGCTTTGTCTTTCTTGCCCTCGCGAATTAGCTGATCGGCCAGACGGAAGAAGGCAATGCGGGCTGAAATTACCGGCGGTCCTTTGTAGGTTTCATCGTAATAAACATCCGGATTGTCGAATTCACGCCAGAAGGTTTTCTTCAGCATGTTGTTGTACATGATGTCGGAATTGACATACCCGTCGGTGGCACCCGGTACGGCAACGGGCATAAGCCGATACGCATAACCTTCCAACTGCATGTAATTCTTCAGACTCAGGTAGTTATCACTGGCCAGCGTGCTCGAAAAATAGATGGGTCGTTTCCAGTTATTGGTTGCAATGATATCGAGCATGATCAGGTCAGGCTTGTAGAGATCCTTCTTGCCGATTGTCCACTGCAAGGTGTCTTTCACCATTGGCCGTAACATCGCCGGAACAAAATTCGACTGATCAAGAGCGGCCTTATCGATGGGCAGGAACAGCACCGACGAAGGAAGCACGCTGGTCATATCACCACTGGTTAGGGGCACCTGAATGGCCGGACTGTTGGTTTTGATCAGGTTGATATACTGTTTCAGATCGATCCCGTTTTTCACTCCCGGCACTTCATAGAATGGTACGATGTCATTTTTTCCCTTATTGAAGTTGTCGAACTCCAGGGAAATTGGCAGCGCATCCGATTCGTAGGTCTTCCGTTTCATCTGCTGAATATACCATTCAGTGCCAAGCAGGCTCAGGTTGCAGACACGAACGTCACGGCGGAAACCTTCTACCTCCTGCACGTACCAGAGCGGGAATGTATCGTTATCGCCACCCGTAAACAGAATCGCATTGGGGGCACAGGAGTTAAGCAGATTTTTGGCGAAATCGACCGACTGATAGCGGTGATTGCGATTGTGGTTATCCCAGCTTTTGGCTCCCATCATAATTGGCATGAGCAGCGCCAGGCCAACAACCAGACCATTACGGACTGTATCGGATTTGAGATAGGCTCGCAATCCTTCGGCAATGGCCATCACGCCCAGTCCAATCCAGATCGCGAAGAAGTAGAACGAACCCACGTAAATATAGTCACGTTCGCGCGGTTCCGATGGGGGCGAGTTCAGGAAGACCTGTAGTGCAATTCCCGTAAACAGAAACAGCAACCCAACGATCAGGAAGTCGCGACGACGGCGGAAATACTGGAACACAATACCGAAGAGACCGATCATGAACGGCAGCATGTAAAAATTATCGCGCGCTTTGTTGGTCTTCAGCAAATCGGGTGCGTTCTGATCCGATGACCAGGGGAGGAGGTATCCTGCACCTTCTTCATCGCTCTCCCGACCGGCAAAATTCCACATCAGATAGCGCCACCACATGTGCCCTAACTGATAGTCGAACATGTATTTCAGGTTATCGCCCATGGTTGGTTTTTGCCCTTCGGCTAAGCCAAGCATCTGACGATAGAGCTGGGGGTGATTTTGCTGGCTACTGTATACCCTTGGGAACAGCATTTCATCGCCGGGTGCATAGACGTACTCAGGCTGATGGTCGAAGATGACGTATTTATTGCCTTCTTTCTTCCACATAGGAGCGCCCTGTTTCTGATCGATTGGCCGGGCCGTAAAGACCGGCCCGTAAAGCAGCGAACGACTCCCGTATTGTTCACGGCGCAGGTACGACAGGAAATTTAAGGCGTCGCTGGGGTCATTTTCGTTAATCGGAGGATTGAAATCGGCCCGAACCAGCACCTGCATATAGGATGCGTAACCGATCAGCACGAACGCCAGCGCTAATAACGACGTATTGAGGACAGCCCGTTTCTGCTTTACTGACCAGATTATACCATAGGTCACCGCTCCAAGGAAAACAATGACGAAGAAAAACATGCCGGAGTTGAAGGGCAGACCGAATGAGTTGACAAACAACCGCTCAACGGCAAAGGCCATTCCGGGTAAACCCGGAATGATACCCGAGTTGATAATGCCCAGAATAATTAAACCAACCGTAAATGCAGCGGCACCACCCCAAAAGGTTGGTTTGGGGTATTTTTTGAAATAATAAATCAGGGCGAGCGCTGGCAGGGTGACCAGATTCAGCAAGTGAACCCCAATCGACAAACCTGTCAGATAAGCAATCAGGAGCAGCCAGCGGTTAGCCGCAGCTTCATCTTCAATGCGCTCCCATTTGAAAGCGGCCCATACAACGATAGCGGTAAAGAACGATGACATGCCGTATACCTCGGCTTCAACAGCCGAGAACCAGAATGTATCGGAGAAGGTGTATGCCAATGCACCAACGCCACTTGTACCAATTACCAGCAATGTGTCGGCGGTTGAGTACTCACTCTCTGGCTTGTCCAGGAGTTTTTGGGCGAGCATGGTAATGGTCCAGAACAGGAACGCAATCGTGAACGCGCTGGCCAGTACCGATGCCATGTTGATCCAGTAAGCGACATTGGTCAGGTTGCCTAGCGACAGCATTGAGAAAATGCGTCCCAGCAACAGAAAGAATGGCGCACCGGGTGGGTGAGGTACCTGGAGTTTAAACGAACACGCAATGAACTCGCCACAGTCCCAGAAACTGGCCGTACGTTCCACTGTACTCGCATACGTAAAGAGCGCGACAGCGAAAACGAGCCAGCCCGTGAGGGTGTTCAGGCGTTTGAAAGACTGCATATAGGTAAAGATTAACTGACTGCTTTTGTGTGTAGCCGCCAAAAATACGCAAAAAAGCGGGCCGATTCGGTTAGTGTAGGTTGTTAAAGTTTGTTAAGGAAACGGACTGATCGGTATTGTCGACCAGTTTTACTAGCTTTACATAAAACGAAAGGGTATGGAATCGGCCGTTAAAATTCAATTGAGTGATAAGCAGATAGCCAGACTCGAAGCCGGTGGTGTAATCGCTATTCAAGCTTCCTGGGACGATTTTATGGAGTTTCTGCAGGAAACACGCTATCGGGCTGACTATCACAATGGGCGAATTATTATTATGGGATTAGCTGCCTTTTTTCATGAAGTATTAATTATGACAGTTGGTGATATACTGCGCCATCTGTTAAAAGGTAAGGGATATTTTGTAGCTGGCAGTAATGTAGGCGTCTTAAAAGAAGCAGGCAAAGGGTATTATAATCCTGATATTACCATCGTGAAAGGAATGCCTGTATTCCATACGGATTCAACGGCCATTATTACCAATCCTTATTTTGTGGTTGATATACTTTCAGAATCAACAGCAGCCTATGATTTTAATCACAAACTGCGCAAATATCAAGGGATTGGCGGCCTGCAGGAAGTAATATTCATAGATCGTTTTGACGTATCCGTTACCGTCTTCCGTCGAACGGATACTGTAAATACCTGGACCGAAACGATCTATGAAAAAACCGGCGATGTGGTTCGCATCGCCGGCGATAATACCGTACTGCTTCAGGAGTTTTTCGCCGACCTACCCGGCGAGGCACTTGGCGAGCAGGCTATTCAATAGATCTCCCCCCGTGCTGCCTTGAGTGTGTTCTGCATCAGCGAACAGATCGTCATCAGGCCCACACCACCAGGAACAGGCGTAATAAAGCTTGTCTTTGGGGCAACTTCATCAAATTTAACATCGCCTTTAAGCGCAAACCCACTTTTCTTGGTGGCATCCGGTACGCGTTCCAGACCAACATCGATCACAACGGCACCCTCTTTAACCATATCGGCGGTTATAAACTCAGATTTGCCGAGAGCCGCCACCAAAATATCCGCCGACCGGCAAATTTCGGCAAGGTTCTGCGTGCGGCTGTGAGTAATTGTAACCGTGCAATTGCCGGGATACGTATTGCGCTGCATCAGAATCGACATTGGTAAACCCACAATCTGGCTACGACCCACCACAACGCAGTGTTTGCCTGCCGTTTTGATGTCATATCGCTTTATCATTTCCAGCACACCCTGTGGAGTTGCCGAAATGTAGGCGGGTAAACCTTTGGCCATGCGGCCGATGTTGATCGGATGGAAACCGTCTACATCTTTGGCCGGGTTGATGGTCTCCATCACACGGTCGGGATTAATATGGTCGGGTAGGGGAAGTTGAACGATCAGGCCGTCCATGTCAGAATTATCATTCACTTCACGTACTTTGGCCAGTAGTTCTTCTTCGGAAACCGACGGATCGAAGCGAATTAGCGTCGACTTCATGCCTACTTCTTCGCAGTTTTTCATTTTAGAAGCTACGTAGGTTTCTGAAGCCCCGTTGTTTCCTACCAGAATAGCGACCAGATGCGGAATTTTACCGCCCTGCTCGCGTATCTGTGCGACTTCAGCCGCGATTTCCTGCTTGATTTGTGCTGAAAGGAATTTACCGTCAAGGAGTTGCATAGATGTCTTAGTGTTCTTTGTGCCTTCGTTATTGGCATTGTGCCGGAGAAACCAACAGAACACAACGCTCGTAAAGAAGGCACAAAGCTACACAAAGTAATAGGTTCAATGCGGTAAAGATCCGGAAGATTACCGCATTCGTTCAGGTGTCAGATAGTCTACCTGATGGGCTTCCCAGATTGCCGGAACCTCTAACCGGTCAATCATCCTATGCAGAACAGGCTCTGGCACAGCGTATTCGCGGTTTCGGTTCTGCCGAATTAATTGTTGGTAGGGTGCTTCCAGGTAGACTAATCGAACGCGCGCTTTATAAGTCGTGAATAAGTCAATCAACTGGTTTCGGAGCTGGCGTGTCAGGTTCGTAGCATTCCAGACAAACGAGGTCTGGCTCCGCAGCATAGCTTTGGCATCCTCCCTGGCCAGCTGAACCACCCGACTGGTTCCCTGCTGGTCGGTTGGGCTGATTTTTAGCTTACGCCGGTAATTGTCCAGACTCACAACAGGCCAGTCGGCCAGATTACGGGCTATAAATGTATCTTTTCCAGACCCCGGCAAACCCGATAGTAAAACAACATCTGACCCCGATTCCGTAAACGGTTCATAGTCGGGGTGAGCCTCATCGTGACTAAAGTAGTGAAAACGAGCCGTGTTACTTACGAACTGGCACGGTTTCCCCCAGCATTTATTTTCCCGGCAAAATTCCTCGAATAGATCAATCCGGTACAATAGATCAGCCTGATCGGCACAAATCCGGCCCAGAACGTCGGCCCGTGCCAGCATCGTTAGCCACTGCGTATTGACTTCCAGGCTTACCTGTAACAATGTTTTCAGCGGATCGGGCTTTTCGAAAATCCATAAGGGCAGACCGTGGTACCGAACTAACTTACAAATCTGCTCGCGTTCCGGGAAAGGCAAGGCCAGTAAGCGTTCGCCGAGATAGAGCAGCTTACGAGTGGTTCGCTCACCGCGTCGGGCATGCCCTCTCGACGTGATACTACCATCTGGCTCCTCGACCGTTGTCGATCGTTTTTCGACATCGTGCAATAGAGCCGCTGCCCAGAGTAACTCCTGATCAATGGCAGCCAGTGCCTGGTAGTCTGGTTGTGCGATCAAGCTTGCCAGTACCATCTGAGTATGAATGGCCACATCGCCCTCGGCGTGATGGCGTGGGTCTTGCCTAACGCCTTCCATATCGCTGATCTCCGGAAAACGGGCTGCCAGGGCAGACCATTGTTTATCGGTTGTGAATGTCCACATAGCTATTGGCGGTTAGGCAGACCGTTCGACTGCTCGTTGATTAATTGGGCTCGTCGCCAGTTCCGGGTCCAATGTTCGTCGGTTTTGACGTGCCCTTGTCGGACGTACTTAAATACATTTCGGTTATGGGCCAACTCGGCAAAAGCCTCGATGTTACGACTGACTACACCCTCCATCGTGCATTCCAGGCCAGATTGGGCATCAACTGACCCAAATGTGCCCGGCTGGGATGCCCAGTAATTGACCGTAGCTTCAACCTGAACAGGATCGAATGGCCGTTTGCAATGTGTCAGTACGGGCACCGTTGGGAAGTCGAGCAATTGGGCATAAAACTGAGTTTCATCCCACGACAGCCATTGATCATTGTCCCGAATGGCGAAAACATAAAAATGCGACTCAAGTTTTGGGTAAGCAATGGAATGCACAGCGTACAGATTCTCGCCGAAGACTTCGAGATCGCCAAGGTCATGTTTCTGCATCGCCCAGCGCTCACGAAGATGGCGCGTCCATGGTGTTTGGGTCGGAGCCGCATGAGAGCGCGCAAACACACCATACCGGTTTAGACAGTTATTTTCTCCGTCTAGCTTCTCGGTATGAATGAGGGTTGAAATCTGGGAAAGATCCGTCTGGTACTGATGATTGATTCGGTCGTCGCTCGTAGTGCCGGGCGAAAACGGGTAATGATACGTACGACCGTATTTTCGGGAAATCATGCTAATCGCGTTTTGATAAGACAATAGAATCACAGGCACTTTACCGGGTGGTAAAGGCTATTCACAAAGTGAAACCTGTGCGCGATTACATGACATTGAACGGCTTAAAGGGTTCTGAAAAATTGAACGCTGCAAAGATAAAGCATGGAAGCTGAATAGTGTATCATCCGTATTTTTCCTGCCACGCCTTTTTTAGTTTCTGGTAATCCGGATCATCCCTTACTTCCAGATACTTGTTGTAAAAGATCCGGGCCGATTCGGCTTTGACCGGGTCTTCGTCGCGCGGGAGTTGTTCCCGACCGTGCGATCCGGATCGGCCCTTCTGGTCGTTCGGAACAGGTCCATCGTATTTCTGGCCCGTGCGATGATTGGCGTAGCGCCTGGCCCGCGTATAACCCATTTGCAGAAATTTGCGGGCCATATCCATGCCGATAAAATCGTCTTTTTGCTTGTAGTCCTGAAACAACAGGAAAATCTTCTCCGACGATTCGCGAGCAATGTCTGGTGTTTTAAAGCGCCAGAAGGGAAGGATTTCCGATTTATAAGGTTGCACCAGCAATACACCCATCTCCCCTTTCCCAACGCGATACAGTTCGGGCTGTTCGCGCAGGTTTAGCTGTCGATAGTCGAGATCATACCGAAAGGCGCGGTCGTTGGTTGGCATGGGTCGAGCAGTAGTTGTAAGGGGTAAAACTGGAAATGGAGCCAGATGATTAGGATAGCAGGTGATTTTTGTAACTTTACCCAAAACAGGAAGATAGTATGGAGGTAATTCAGAAAGTTCAGCTAACCGACGAGCAAGTTGAAAAACTGGCTGTTGGGGGTGTTGTATCGGTTCCGGCCTCGTGGGATGAGTTTATGGATTTCCTGCACGAGACATTCTACCGGGTCGAGTACCACAACGGCCAGATTATTATTATGGGATTAGCTGCTTTTATCCATGAATTACTGATTGGCCGAATTATTACACTTCTGACGAATCTGTACAGCGGTACGGACTATTATGTAGCCGGAAGTAATGTTGGTGTGTTAACCACAGAAGGTAAAGGCTATTACAATCCTGACATTACAGTGGTAAAGGGTACTCCGAAATTCCGGCAGGGGTCAAATGCCATTATTACCAATCCCTATTTACTGGTTGAGGTGCTTTCAGAATCGACAGCGGCTTATGATCTGTACCATAAACTGCCAAAATATGAGCAGATGGACAGTTTGCAGGAAGTCGTGATTGTAGACCGTTTTGACCAGTCGATCAGTACTTTTCGGCGGACTGACACGCTCAATGTCTGGACGCAAACGATTTATGACAAGCCTTCAGAGCAGGTACGTATCGATCAGTTTACGATTTTACAAGCCGATGTTTTTGCCAATCTTCCGACTGTTAAGGAGTAACTTGTTTACTTCCCCGCTTTAGAAGCCAGTAATCCCACCACTGTGATCAGTATCGGTAAACCGAATTTGCCGAGTGCCTTAACACTAGTCATACGTCTGTTGGCAATAGAGACAGGACAATTCCAATTGCTCACAAAAGGTCATTAAGGGGCGAGCCACACCATTTTAGATTCTGGCTCATACTGAAACTGGGCCCGTGTCTGACCTTTCCGGCTAAGGTGTAGATATTCCATCGACAATACCCGGCACTCGATCACGGCGAAGTTTTTACGCCCGGCCTCGCTCTCTGCATCAGTTGGTAAGGATTCGCCCAAGTGTTCAGGGAAACCAGGATAGGCGGCTGGCTGTACACTACCCGGTTTTTGTGCAGAAAGATAGGCTTTCCGGCTACCCGTCCAGAGCGTCTTCCATTGGTCATCTGCTACATAATCGTCGGTATGGAGCCGGGTTTCAACGATTAGGCGTAACTGTATTTGCTGTTTTTCGTCCCAGAACAGTAGTGTAGCCGTTGGAAAGGCTTCAAGTTGCATCACCTTTTCTGAACGGGCGTCGGTATGAAACCAGACGTATTTGCGGGCCGTATCGACTTGCCTCAATACCACCATACGAGCATCGGCTCTATGATCGGTGCAGGTGGCAACAATCATGGTTTTAAAGGCACTGTCCTCGCTTTCGGGGGCCGAAGCGAGCTGTTGCCAGCTTTCATGTTCAAGGCTGGCTAACGAAGGAGACGGTGCCTCAACGGCTTTAGAATTACTTGATTGCTCGGAAATGGACATAAAACAGTCTTATCACAGTCGTTGAGTTAACGGGCTGTAGACTTTTTTTGTTTGCGGTGTAAGTTTTTAATCAAGCCAGCGACTAACTGCTTAAAGACAAGCCCAAGCCGTGATGGAAAGCGATTTTATACAGACGGTCAATGCCCACGCCGGAATTATCCAGAACGTATGCCGACTCTATGGTAAGGATGAAGAGGACCGGAAGGATCTATATCAGGAGATCGTACTCCAACTCTGGCGGGCGTTTCCTTCCTTTCGTGGGGAGGCTAAAGCCTCTACCTGGATGTACCGGGTTGCACTCAATACGGCCATTTCGTTGTTTCGGCGGCAATCCCGCCAGATCGCACCCGTGCCTCTTGATCAGGAACTGTTAAATCTGGATCAACGTGTTGTTTCTCCGGATGGAGATCAGCAAATGCAACAGTTTTATCACGCCATTGACCAGTTGTCGCTTATCGAAAAAGCTATTGTGTTTCTGTATTTAGACGACAATTCGTATGAGGAAATCGCCAGAATTGCCGGTATTTCCCAATCGAATGTGGGCGTTAAACTGAATCGTATAAAAGGGAAATTGAAGAAAATTGTCGAGTTAACGAACGAATAAACAGATACGAAAATGGATTTGGATGAATTTAAAATCACCTGGAAAGCCTACGAACAGAAACTTGATTCGACGGAGCGGCTTGGCCAGCAACTTCTGCAAATCGTATTGCAAAATCGCTCGAAGAGTACAATCGATAAAATGATTCAGGATCTTCGGCTGGCCTTTGCGATTCTGATCGGGATCATTCTGTTTTTTACCGCCGTAATTGCCGGAAATGCCTTCGACTACACAGAGCCTGTTCACTATATTCCCGCCTGTTGTTACCTGGTTATTGCGGGAGTCGGTTTGTATTTTTCGTTTCAGCATCGGGCCAATCTCCGCAAGACCCGTCTGCTTACACACGATCTATACCAGGCATTGCTGGACCTGATCAAATTTCGTACGCACCATACGAAACTTATGAAGCGAGTATGGATGTTGGCAATGCTGTCTGGTTCGATGGTTATGCTGCCTGCCATTGCTCATAAATTTTCTGAAGACTGGATGAATACCCTGCTGATTATACTGCTGCCTATCGGATTGACGGCGCTATCGATTGGGCTGGCAACGCTGGCAGGGATGTTTACCGACCCTTATCTTGACGAGTTACGAGGGCAGCTTAAGGAACTTGACGAGTTACACTGACCGTTCGCTGAAATCCTGGTAAACGGCATAACCGGATGGGGTATTTACTGGTTAAGTTAGTATATCAACAGGAAGCCTGCGGGTGACCTTCTCAGACCAATGTGTTTTCATAAATCACTGGCCATCAAAGCCGCCGAACTCGAAGCCCGCTACGGGGCATCCCTGCCAGAGTCTGCTGAATTTCAGCCTATTTACCATGCCAATGCGTACCAGTTTCCAACCTGGCCAATTGTAACCAAACAAGATCCGAAGCACTTTCAGATGATTCATTGGGGCCTGATCCCGCGCTGGACGAAAAGTAGCGACGATGCCTCCGACATACGTACGAAAACCATCAATGCACGCTCCGAAACCATCTACGAAAAACCATCATTTCGGGGGGCGGCTCAGGCTGGCAAACGGTGCCTGATTCCGGTTACGGGCTTTTATGAATGGTATACGTCGGGGAGCAAGAAGTTTCCGTTTTACATCAGCACAAGTGATCAGAAAATAGCCTCGATTGCTGGTTTATGGGACGAATGGCCGGACCCCGAAACCGGTGAGCTGGTCCCGACCTATACCCTGCTGACCACGGAAGCTAATCCGTTACTGGCGGCTATCCATAATACCAAAAAACGGATGCCTTGTGTATTGACACCCGACGAGGAGAAAGCCTGGTTATACGAAGACCTGAATGAAGCTGAAGCCCTGGCATTGCTGGCGAAACAGTATCCGGCAAAAAAAATGCATAGCTATAGTATCAGCAAACGAATTACCTCCCGCACGGAGCCGAGTGATGTGCCTCAGGTAATGGCGCCGATGGAGTATCCTGAACTGAAAAATCACCCTGCATTATTTACTTAAGTAATCCATCCCGTTTGTATACATAGCAATCCGCTTATGTAGTATTTGGGACTAAACCACTTTTTTGGCCGTTTTTTTGCGACTCGAATTGTCTTTTTCCGGGAACCCTCCCGGACTCATCATTCTGTATATTTTGACTAACCTGACTATGAAAAAGAAATTACGTATTTTATTGCTGGGCACTGCTGTTATAGCCGCGACAAACGCGGTTCATGCGCAGTTTCCAGCGCTTCCGGGAGCAGGAGGACAGCGGCCTCCTGCGGCTATTCCCGGTACTTCCAGCGATGACTCGCCCCGTGGAAATGCCAAGCTAACGGGTGTGGTTGTGGATTCAACGACCAATAAACCGGTTGAATTTGCGAGCATTGCCCTAATCGATACCAAAACGAAAAAGCCAATCGATGGAACCGTTGCCGACGACAAAGGAAAGTTTACGTTGAACAAGTTGCCGGAAGGTGAATTTCAACTGCTGATTTCCTTTGTTGGTTATCGGAACAAAACGGTTTCGAGCGTGAAGCTCAATCGGAAAGGCGATGTTGATCTGGGGACGGTTAAACTTGGAGCCGATGTTCGTACCCTTAAAGAGGTCGAAGTGGTTGGACAGGCCTCTTTGGTTGAGGAAAAAGTAGACCGGCTCGTCTATAACGCCGATAAGGACATCACCGCCAAAGGTGGAGATGCGACGGACGTAATGCGCAAAGTTCCTCTGTTGTCAGTTGATTTAGATGGTAATGTAAGCCTGCGCGGTAGTAGCAACGTTCGGGTCCTTATCAATAACAAGCCGTCTACAATCGTGGCCAGCAGCGTAGCCGATGCCCTGAAGCAAATTCCGGCCGACATGATCAAAACCGTAGAGGTAATTACCTCTCCTTCGGCCAAGTACGATGCAGAAGGGTCAGCGGGAATCATTAACATCATTACCAAGAAAACGACACTACAGGGTTTTACACTTAACCTCGATACGGGTGTTGGTAACCGAGGTAGCAACCTGGGTCTGAACGGAAATTTACGGACGGGCAAAATGGGATTCAGTCTGAGCGGTTTCGGACGGGCGAACTACAACGTAATTGGGAAATTTGCCAACACCCAACGGACGTTCGGCAGCAACGGCACAACCATAACCGAACAAACGGCCGATACGCGCAATCATGGTATTTTCGGTCAGTATACGCTCGGATGGGATTACGACATTAGCAAAAACAGTTCGATCACGGCGAGTCTTCGTTATGGCGCCCGGAATAATTACCAGAATCAGGACAATTTTCTGACGCGTACCTCCTCGCCGAGCGATTATTTCCCTCGCGTTAGCGATCGTAATGTATTGACAAAAGATTTGTCGGGCACGGTAGATGCGAATATCGATTACACCCGTACTTACGCCAAACCACAGCAGGAACTGAGTGTTTCCGCGCAGTTTAGCCGCAATAACCGGAACAATGATTTTACGGCCGATATCCTGAACAATTCAGATTTTGCCACGATTGTTGCCCGTCAGCAGAACCTGAACAACAGTTACAATCAGGAAACAACAATTCAGGGTGATTACCAGACTCCGATTGGTAAAAACCAGTTGCTTGAGTTTGGTGGTAAGGGCATTTTCCGCCAGGTAGAAAGTGCGTTCAGTTATAACTACGGTGTAGGTTCGGGTGCACTTCTGCCAGACCCAACCCGGACTGCCAACACGCTCAATTATGACCAGAGCATTGGGGCTGGTTATGTGTCGTATACGCTGACTACCAAAAACAAGTACACGATTAAGGCTGGAACACGGTACGAACACACGACGATCAATGCCAATTACAGCCAGAATCAACCGGGCGAACAGGGAGCAGCCGCAGGGCAGGATCTGGGTATTCCGAGCTATAACAATCTGGTACCCAGTATTAACATATCGAAGTCGCTGAAAGGGGGTAAAACGGTCAAAATAGCGTACAACCGTCGATTGCAACGGCCAGGTATCCAATTCCTGAATCCGAACATCAATACGTCGAACCCAACGAATATCACACAGGGAAATCCACTGCTTTCGCCCGAATTGACCGATAATTTTGAGTTGAGCAGCAGCGCTTATATCAAAAGCGTTTACCTGAATGTGGCCTTGTTTGCCCGGCAAACGAATAACTCGATAACGAGTGTGCGGGATACGGTTACATCGAGCGTGGGGCAAGTAAACAATCCGGCATTATCGCAGGTAATTCGCACGACTTACCTCAACATTGGTAAAGAATCGGCCTACGGGGCTAATGTGTTTGGTAATGCAACGCTGTTCTCAAAATGGCAGATTGGTGGTGGAGTCGATGTATATTATGCCTACCTGACCAATAACAGCTCAACGTTTATTTATAACGCGACGAATTCGGGCTGGGTTGTAACGGGTCGCTTCTTCACGGGCCTGACCCTTAAAAATGGTTGGGGGCTACAGGGATTCGGATTTATCCGGGGTAAACAGGTTCAGTTGCAGGGCTCTCAGGGCGGGTTCGCTTTCTATAGCCTTGGCCTGAAAAAAGACCTGAAAGATAAACGGGGTAGCTTCGGTATTGCGGGCGAAAACTTCTTTAATCATCCATTTACCGTTCGTTCAGAATCATCGTCACCAATCTTCGCTCAGAATAGTCTGACGAGCCTGTATAACGCTGGTATTCGCGTGAACTTTAGCTATAAAATTGGTAAACTGAGCTTCGATCAGCCACAGCGTAAGAAAGGCCGTTCAGTCGAAAACGACGACATCAAATCCGGTGAAGGGGGTGATGGTGGCCAGCAGCCCCAACAGCAGCCCGCTCAGGGCGGTAATCGGGGCGGTGGACGACCACGATAAAAGACAGAGAGCGTGAGGCAGGGGGATAAGAAATTCCACTCGCTACCCCACGCTCTCTGCTTCTGGCTTACAGGAGTGCTGCTCCAAAAACGCCAGCACTATCCCCTAATTTGGGTTTTAGAAATCGTGTGTTCAATTCACCCGAGTTGAATACATATTTTTTTGCCCGTTCCACGCCTTCGGTGTATAGCAGGTCGACGTTGCCGACGCCCCCGCCCAGAACAATGGCATCGGGGTCCAGGATGTTGACAATAACGGAAACCGCCCGACCAAAATACTCCAGTAATCGGTTCACAGTCTGGCTGGCAAACAGATCATTCCCGTCCGTGTAACGCTCCATGATTTCTTTCATGGTACGTTCCTCTCCGCTGATTTGCTGGTAATATCGTTGGAGTGCCGGTCCCGAAATGACCTGTTCGTTACAGCCCCGCTTGCCGCAATAACAAGGATAGCCATTCTCCTCCAGTATGTTATGGCCCCATTCGCCACCGATGCCCTGTAGACCGTTCAGGACGAATGGTACACCGTCGCGCCCCTGAACTACCACCCCTCCGCCAACTCCTGTGCCCATAATGACGCCGAATACCGACTGGAAGTTGGGTACAACCTCCGGAACGATTCCCATTGTGGCTTCGGCCAGCGCAAAGCAATTGGCATCATTGGCCACCTCTACCGGAACACCGAGAATCCGGGTCAGATCCTGCTTCATCGGGCGGCCATTCAGTACGGTTGTGTTGCAGTTTTTCATTGTTTTCCGGGCCGGGTCGAAGGTGCCGGGTGTTCCGAAACCAATGCGCTCTGGTTTTAAGCCTGTTTCGGCTTTGAGCATATCGATGAGCCGAACAATCTGAGCCATGATATGATCATAGCCTTTGTGCGCTTCAGTGTCGATTCGTTTGCGAATAATGACGGCGTCGGGTGAGGGGGCGCTTAAAATAACACCTTCGATTTTGGTGCCGCCCAGGTCAATGCCCCAGTAGTTCTGCATTTAGAAAGTAAGATTTCTGATTTACGTACGAGCGTATATGTAAGCAATAGTGTTTGAGTAACCGTTTATACTCTTTTCTGACTGATCGGAGCGGAGTAAAAACGGCCTAAAATGAACTTCCATCCGAAGGTTCTGGAAGAAGCCCGAGTCATATAACACAAAATAGTGCTTGTTTTCCCTTCGCTTTTTCGGAATTTCGCCCCCCAAACGGATTTGACATCAAATCAACAATCATAAATTCAAAATCAAAAATCTATTATGCCAATCCCCGGCCAAAAAGCTCCAGATTTCACACTTTTCAACAGCGAAAGGAAAGAAGTTTCACTCTCAGGTTTTCAAGGTAAGAATGTAGTCGTACTCTTTTTCCCGATGGCGTTTACCAGCGTATGCACAGCTGAACTGTGCGAAATGCGCGATAACATTGCCACTTATTCAAATCTGGACGCCGAAATTTTAGCCATTTCGGTCGATTCACCATTCACACTGGCTAAGTTTAAAGAAGATCAGAAGTTTCCATTTAATCTGTTATCGGATTTTAACAAAGAAGTTTCCAAAGCATATAACACCTACTACGAAACGTTCGTCATGAATTTGAAGGGCGTTAGTAAGCGTTCTGCGTTTGTCGTCGACAAGGACGGGGTTATTCAATATGCCGAAGTTCTCGAAAGTGCGGGCGATATCCCTGATTTTCTGGCCGTTCGACAAACACTCTCCTTACTTAACTAATCAGATAAATGATGACACCTGAATGATCAAGAATGAACAAACATTGATCATTCTTGATCATTCAGGTGTCATTCGTTAAAAAATGGCCTGGTATCATACTTTTTTCCACGGATTACCACAGGAAGCCTGGAAAGCGGCTCAAACCGAAGAACAGACTCAACTGGATCTTGAATTGCTCGTTGAAACACTGGAGTTCGGTCCGGATGATCGAGTACTCGACATTTTTTGTGGCTATGGTCGCCATGCTTTGCCGTTGGCCCGGATGGGTGCCCGCGTCATGGGGGTAGACATATCGGAAGAATACATCAAGGAGATCAAATTGGCCGCTAAGCGTGAAAAATTGTCGCTGGAAGCAGTGCAAGCTGATTTTCTGGCTATGCCGGTTGCTGATCTGGCGCACAGTGGCCCATTTGATGCAGCCTATTGTTTAGGGAATAGTTTTAGCTTTTTCCCCCGGCCCGATATGCTGGCTTTCCTGACCCGAATAGCGGGTTTATTGAAACCCGGTGGCCGATTTCTCGCCCATTCAGAAATGATCGCTGAATCGGTCCTTCCCGATTATCAGGAACGGAACTGGCAACCTGTTGGCGAAGCAGAAGAACAGCCAATCCTGTTTCTGGTCGAGAATCAGTATGATCCGCTCGAAAGCCGTATCGATTCGCACCTTACTTATGTGCGTGGTGGCGAAGTGCAGACGCGAACCGCGCACCATTTTGTGTACACATTGGCGGAGCTGACTCGTCTCTTTCTTGAGGCCGGATTTACCGTTATTGCCTGTTACGGTACGGTTGAGGGCGATCCTTACGCGCTCGGTGATGCAGGTGTTTGGCTAGTGGCCGAACGAGGGCTATAGTTGACTATCAGCTTGTTGTAGCAATAGGTTATCATCGTAAAGAGACCGGTTTCAGTAAATTGCCGCCCAAATCCTATCTTTTTAAAGTTACCAAAGAGAATATTTGATTTTTTTTAGAAATTTTACATTAATCTTAGATTATGCGATCATAAATCCGTAGTTTTCAGCCAATTTACCACCGTTAACTAAGCCAACTTACCACCGTTAAATAAAGGCTGATCATCTATGGAAGTCATTGAACGTAAGCCACGGTCCCGCGAAAATACCCGCTCAGGGATATTAGGGACTGCCAAAGCCATCGCCCGCCGGGAAGGCTGGCAAGCTGTCTCGATTCGTAAAATCGCTGACGCAATTGAATATAGTGCTCCTATCGTTTATGAATACTTCGACAGCAAGGACGTGTTGCTGAATGAAATCAGAAACGAAGGGTTTCGATTCCTGCATCAGGAATATGAACGCATCTTAAAGCTATACCGTGATCCGGAAAAGCGACTTTATGAGATATCGCTCATTCAGTGGGACTTTGCCCGGCAACAGCCTGAAATTTATCAGGTAATGTATAATCTGAACGGAGCTTACTGCACGCTCCCCGTTTGTGAGTCGGATGCCATGCAGGATGTCAGCACTATCGTTAGCGAAATCATTTTTTCTTTCATCCCCAAAGCAAAAGAAAGTATTCAGCGACTCTACTTCGAATGGTGGTCTGTTTCGCACGGCATGATTATGTTAGCCATGTTGCTGAAAGACCAGCAGCCACTCGATAAGTCGGAGCAGGTCTATCGTGATGCCATGCGCCGGTTTGTACGCGGGCTTCGCTAAGAACTGGCATTCCAAGCCGGCTACACTATGCATGTTGCCATCATTGGTGGAACGGGGATGCTCGGCCAACCTGTTACCCGCGAATTAATTGACGCCGGTTTTTCAGTTCGACTCATTGCTCGTAATGTCGTTGCGACACAGCAGCGATTTCCTGGTGTCGATGTTGTTGCCGGTGATTTACGGAGTATCGATAGCCTTGCCAATGCACTACGTGGAATAGATACGGTTTATCTAAACCTATCCATCAAACAGCACGAGAAACAGGCCGATTTTCATACCGAAGCAGAGGGATTAGCTAATTTGATCGAAGCAGCTAAACACGTAGGTATTCGTCGAATAGCTTATCTGTCATCAATTATCATGCGCTACCAGGGCATGAACGGCTTTCGCTGGTGGGTATTTGGTGTAAAGCAGAAGGCAGTTCGGCTAATTAAAGACTCAGGTATTCCCTACAGTATTTTTTATCCATCCTGTTTCATGGATTCAATCAACGGTACGCAACGGGTTAATCGTTTCGTAGTGCTGGTGGGTCGGTCTGCTATGAAACCCTGGTACATAGCGGCCCATGACTACGGGAAACAGGTCGTTCGTGCCCTGCAAATTGTAGCCGCTGATCAGAATCAGGAGTACGATATTCAGGGGCCAGAAGCCATTACGCAACACGAAGCGGCTGAACGTTTTGTCAATGCCTATCGCAAAGAAAAGCTGGCTATTGTAACAACTCCACCTGTTCTGATGAAGGTTGGTCGGCTTTTTTCTGCGCAGGCTGATTATGGCTGGCATATTACCGGGGCTCTCAACAACTACCCAGAAACATTTAGCTCCGAACGAACCTGGGCCGACCTGGGCAAGCCGCAGACAACAATGGAACAGTTTGCGACACGGTAATTCGCCTGACGGATAAAACCATTTCTGGTAACGGATTGCTTCTATAAAAAACTTCCCGAAAGTTTAAAACTTCCGGGAAGCACGTTCAGGTAGTTGTTAGGTAATGTTCAAAGGCTGCGTAATCTATTGTCTTATGCACCACCGGCCCGGCGTTTTTCATCTTCAGCACCACCTGTCCGTCGGCGTGATGGAGTCAGTGTGTCATTTCCGAAACGATAGGTGAGTGAGGCCGTGGCCACCCGTGTATCCTGCCGCTGGTTAAATTGTTCCCTATAGTTTGCATACTCAGATGTAGCGTGAAATGGACTGGTATAGAAAATGTCTGTCATGTTCAGTTTCAGGGTTCCTTTCTTATTCCACATGCTTTTCTGAAGGCCAATATTTAGCTGCCCCAGCGGTTGAATATCCAGAAATCCGTATAATTGATGCGACTGATAATTCCCGGTCAGGTCGGCGGTCCAGCCGTGCCCGAGTGTAAAGGTGTTTGTACAGTTGATCGTGTAAGCTGGCAAACCTGCGTTCAGCGATGTCCCGGCCAGTTCACCGATAAACCGCTGATAATAAGCCACCAGGTTATTATCCATCGACCACCAGCTTGTCGGTTGAACCGGAATCGTCATGGTCAGGCCATAGTAGTCTGAGCGGGTCAGGTTCTGAAAGGTAGACACGGCCTGCCGATTGCCTTCAGGGGCGGGTTGAACAACGCTGATGATAGGTTGATCAGTCCGGCTATAGCTGATTGATGTGATAAATTTCTGCTTAAAGGTGTGCGTTAGCTCAACGTTGTAACTCAACTGCGGAAACAGCGATGGATTCCCGGAGAAGTAGGTCGTTGCATCGATGTAGGCGCGAAACGGGTTAAGCTGGTTATAGGTCGGGCGATCGATCCGACGGCTTAACGATACGCTTAGATCATGCGTTTTCGACAAAGACTGCTTGAGAAATACGCTGGGAAATAACTGAAAATAGTTTCGCTTAAAGTCGTTGTTGCCAATAACCTGAACGCCTTTGGCAATGGTCTGCTCCCCCCGCAAACCCGCCTGTACCGATAGCTTTTTGATTGTCTTATTGATCGTAATATAAGCTGCGGTGATGTTTTCGTTGTAGCGGAAATGATTGGTTTTCCCGGTATCGATTATAGCCTGCCCTTCAATCAGGTTTGTAAACAGCACATCGTTGTCCGAATTAACCCAACTGGTTTTAATGCCTCCCTCCAGCCGTGCCTGATTGGGCAGCGAGTGGACGTAGTCGGCTTTAAAAGACGTAATATTCAAACCGCCGTTCAGATCACCGGCTAATACAGTCGGAGCAATGACCGGCACGATATAAGTGGTAGCCAGATTTTGTAATCGGTGGGTTTCATAATGAGCAAAATCAATGTCAGCCGTCAATTCCCGTTTTCCTGTCGAGTCAAAGCTGTGTTTTAGGTTCAGGTTTGTGGCTACATTCGGCATGCGCAGCCCACGATTGTTTGCCGACTGATAACTGGATTGCAGTTGTCCCTCGGCCCCGAATGTTTTCGTAACATTCGGAATGCTGGCTTTGGCATCCATGTCCATCCCATTGACGACCACACCCAGCAGAGTTCGCTTCGACAGGGTATAATCCAGGCCAGCCCGATAGGTATTGGTGATGTAACGTGTCTTGCCCGCATTGTCCTGATCGCTGCTGCCAGTAAACAGATTATTCTGGTAAAAGTCCCGATGCAGCGTCAGTTGCGTGAAAACATTGCGAACATTATAATTATAGCTCCCGAAGATGTTTAATTTTTTGTGTCGGTGATTAAGCGTTAGGCCACTCGCCAGCTTACCATAGCGGCCATACCCATAGCTGGCAGTCACACTACCGTTGGTGCCCTGGCGACCATCTTTTTTCAGTTTGATCGCAATGATACCGGCGCTGCCAGCTGCGTCGTATTTGGCAGGTGGGTTGGTGATCAATTCAATCTTTTCGACAGAATTGGCCGGTAACGAGCGTAACATATCGGCTAGCTCGGCTCCAGTCATGGGCACGCGCTTGCCATCAATCAGAACCAGAACGCCCTGCTTCCCACGAAGCGCAAGGTTATCATTCTGATCGACCGTTACACCCGGAGAGCGGCTGAGAATTTCAAGCGAAGTAGCTCCCGCGCTGAGTGGACTGGCATCTACATTGACGACAATCCGGTCGTTTTCGCGTTCGAAGAGGGGCTTGCGAGCCTGAACGGTTACTTCTTTCAACTGGGTTGTACCACTGGGTTTCAGCTGAATGACAGGCAACGTTTCGTTAAACGAAGATATCGCAAAAGGACCAGTCTGTGAGCGGCTGAATCCAACCAGAGAGGCTGATACAAAATAACGACCTGCCGGAACAGCCGCGAACTGATAAGCACCGGAAGCGTTGCTGAACTCGGTCTTAACTACCGTCGAGTCAGTAGCCCGATGTAAGGCTACGGTTGCAAACTCAACTACGGCGCCTGCCGGATCGTGTACGCTACCGAGAACATTAGGACCATTCTGAGCAAGGGCAATATATCCGCCAAAAATAAGAAAGAATAAAAAGTACGTACGTAGAAAGAACTGCATACTGTATGTCGTTTAGGCTGTCCAGAGAACCGATTTCAAGGGAAAGAGTCAGAAATCAGTTCGTGGCGCGGGATTTCTCCACGAGCGGGCAAAAACGAGTATCAGCGGATAAAGCTACGGTAAGTTAACCTGGCCACAGGGGAAGATTGCTGGCCAGGTTAATCAGTATGGAAGGTAGAAAACGAAAGTCTACTGGAGAAAAGAAGCGGTCAATGCAACGGAAGGCTCTTCACTTTTCCACCAGCCACATCATCGACCGTGTGTTGAATGATAAACGCCCTGGGGTCGGTCGAGATGATCATACTGCGTAGCCTGTTCAATTCCAGTCGGGTGAGCACAACGTACAGGACAGACTCGATATCGTGGTGACTACCGTGTTTTCCGTAGCCTTCCTGACCTTTGAGCACAGTGACGCCCCAGCCCCGATCGATGATCTGATTCCGGATTTGCTCGTGATGCCTGGAAATAATCAAAACAGCCGTGTATTCTTCAATACCGTGGATAATGAAGTCTACTGTTTTTGAGGCCGCGAAATACGTGATCATGGAATAAAGTGCCGGACTGACACCCAGAAAAAAGGCCGCAGCGCTGAAAATGACCACGTTAAGCAATAAAATAACGTCACTCACTTTCAGAATAGGGCTGCTTCGGCTGATCAGGAGAGCAGCAATCTCTGTTCCATCCAGTACGGCACCCCCCCGCATAGCCAGTCCAATACCGGCCCCAATGAAGAAGCCCCCAAAAACTGAGGTTAATAATAAATCGGGGGTAACGTCGGGATAGGGAATAATAGCCAGGCTGAGCGATAGACCAGCAATACCCAGTGTGCTTTTGAACGCAAACTGCCGGCCAAACTGTCGGTAGCCTAAACCGATAAAGGGTAAATTGATAACTAAAAGCCAGATTGGAAGTGGAATGTTAAAGATAGACGACAGGAGCATTGAAATGCCTGTAACGCCCCCATCAATAAAATGGCTGGAAAGCAAAAAGCCTTTAATACCCATACCAGCACCCAGTACCCCAGCGGTAATGAAAATAGTATCTTTAATTATACGAAATGTAGCAGAGTGTTGATTCATAGAGTAACGCTGAAGGTGGTAAATAGTTAATGAATAACTCAATAACATACATAGAGTGAGCAGGCTGAATAGCAACTTCTTTCTGTTGCCAACAGATTGCTGCTTACTTAATACAACCCCTCGATTGACAAATATCGTTCACCCGTGTCGTAACAGAATGTCAAAATTCGACTTCCCGGAGTAATCTCAGGCAGTTTTTTATAAACGGCCGCCAGCGATGCCCCCGATGAAATACCAACGAAAATGGCTTCTTCCTTGGCTGCGCGCTGTGCCCAGGCGAATGCTTCATCACGGCTAACCTGAATGCTGCCGTCAATGGCATTGACATGCAGATTCTGGGGAATGAAACCTGCGCCAATACCCTGAATGGGGTGCGGACCCGGAGCACCACCACTTATGACGGGCGATGCTTCAGGTTCAACAGCATAGGCTTTCAGATTCGGGAATTTCTCTTTTAGCACTTCCGATACAGCCGTAAGGTGACCACCCGTGCCAACGCCTGTAATGAGTACGTCGAAACCTTCGGGGAAATCAGCCAGAATTTCCTGCGCGGTTGTGCGTTTATGAATGTCGATATTGGCGGGATTTTCAAATTGTTGAGGCATCCAGGCACTCGGTGTCGACTCAACTAGTTCATGGGCCCTGGCAATGGCTCCTTTCATACCCAGTTCGCGGGGAGTCAGATCAAATTCAGCGCCATAGGCGGCCATGATCTTTCGCCGTTCAATGCTCATCGATTCGGGCATGACCAGAATTAGTTTATACCCTTTTACGGCTGCAACCATCGCCAGACCTATGCCTGTGTTGCCTGATGTGGGTTCAACAATCGTGCTTCCCGTAGTCAATATGCCTTTGGCTTCGGCATCCTCAATCATAGCCAGTGCAATCCGGTCTTTTATGCTGGCACCAGGATTGGCCCGTTCGAGCTTCATCCACACTTCATAACCCGGAAAAAGTCGGTTCAGGCGAACATGGGGTGTTTGACCGATGGTCTCTAAAATTGTATTGGCTTTCATGGCTTTAGGTAATTAGGGTGAATGGGTAAATAGTCAATAAGGGTAAATGGGCGATTGAAGTAACCGTGTAATCACTGGCTCCAACTACCTATTTACCCTTATTACTTAATTACCCGATAACTAAATCAGATGACAAAATTGATCGGCTCGGCATCCTCAAGTGATTTAAGCCGAACGTCAGTCTGGTGTTGATTGTAAACCAAGGAATAAGGCTCTACACTGCTGGTCAGCCAAACGTTGCCGCCAATTACTGAATCGTGGCCGACAACAGTACGACCACCCAGAATGGTAGCGTTGGCATAGATAACAACGTTATTTTCAATAGTCGGGTGACGTTTTTTCTGAGCCATTGATTTGGCGACGTGTGTTGCACCCAGCGTTACACCCTGATAAACCTTAACATTGGTGCCAATGATGGTGGTTTCGCCAATAACGACCCCCGTACCGTGATCAATGAAAAATGACCGCCCAATTTGCGCACCCGGATGAATATCGATACCCGTGTGACCATGTGCATACTCGGTCAGCATTCGGGGAAGGAGCGGTACGTTCAGACGAAGTAGCTCATGAGCAATGCGATAGACCGAAATAGCGTAAAAACCCGGATAGACCGCAACAACTTCTTCAATTCCAATAGCAGCCGGATCATTGTCGACAATAGCGTGCGCATCCAGAAGCAGATTGTCATAAATGGCCGGTAATTGCTCAAAAAACAGATCGGTAATAACCGCCGGGCTATCTGGTAGCGTAGACGCTAACGGCTGAAGCAGGTGAATAAATTGCTGATGAATTTTTTGATAAGTTTCCTCAACGTGCTGAGAGGCCGACTGGCAATCCTGCGTTACCGGAAATAGAAGCCGCATGAGCTGGTCAATAAACCGTCCGGCATCTGGCCGGGAGGGAAGTTTATAGCGGTATTGAGTCCGCTGAGCCTGCAGGTGGTCAAGGAATGAAGAGTTAGCGACAATCATAATAGTCAATGCAAAAATCGATACAAGTCAGTTCGCTATAAAAGAGCTAAAAAAAGTAGAATAGTTGCCCCGTATTGAGGAAATGATACACGATCAGGAAAGCTCACAGGTCGCAATTTACGTTCAAAAACGAAGGTATTTTGTTACTATGACAACAAATAACGTACCGTAAAGTTCGGCTGGCCAGTTTGGCTCTGAATTTGATCTATTAGTAGTTCATCAACACGTTGACAAGAACTGCCATGTTTGGTAAGGCTATATACGCATTACTCATTTCGCTGGTTGCTACGGCCGGTTTTTCGTGGTTTATATGGTCGCTTTGTCAGACTGACAAAAAGGCGGATATAAATTCCAATATTAAAACTATAGCCAATGTAGAAGAAGCAGGTATTGCACAGGCAGTTTTCAAATCAGATAAATCCGTCTCTCCAGTTCGGGTGATTAATGCCTACCCCAAATTGACATTCGATTCCCCGGTAGAGTATACCTACGCGAATGATGGGACTAATCGGGTATTTGTGGTTGAGCAAACAGGTCGTATCAAAGTATTTGACAACAACGCAAATTCATCGGCCGCCCAGATCTATCTTGACATTCGTAAAAACGTAGCCTACGGCGGAGAAATGGGGCTGCTGGGGCTGGCCTTTCACCCCAAATTTAATGAGAACGGGTTCTTCTTTGTCAATTACACGAAAGACAATCCCCGAGAAACGGTAGTCAGTCGGTTTAAGGCATCATCAGTTGATGCCTCAACGATTGATCCGAAATCAGAAGTTATCCTTTTCAAATTCAGACAGCCTTATTCGAACCATAACGGCGGAAAAGTGCTGTTTGGTCCTGATGGCTATCTCTACGTATCGACGGGTGATGGCGGGAGCGGAGGTGATCCAAAGAACAATGGACAGGATCGGAGTAGCTGGCTTGGGAAAATACTACGAATCGATGTAAACAGCACCGAAAAAGGAAACTACGGCATTCCGGCCGACAACCCATTTGCTAATAATAAAGAGGGCTTTCGTGAAGAGATTTTTGCGTACGGTTTACGGAATCCCTGGCGGATAAGTTTCGATGAACAGGGGCAACTATGGGCGGGTGATGTTGGCCAGAATGAAATTGAAGAGATCGATATTGTTACAAAGGGCGGAAATTACGGCTGGCGAATCAAAGAAGGGCGAGCGGATTATAATTCGGACAATAATCCATCACCGAAAAACCTGATTGAGCCCATTTGGCAATATAGCCATAGTCAGGGGAATGTGTCGATAACCGGAGGAGTCGTTTACCGTGGCTCGCAAAACCCGTCATTACGCGGAAAATATATTTATGCCGATTATGCCAGCGGGCGTGTCTGGGCGCTTAAGCCAGATGGGAATAAGGCAGGGTCGAATCAGGAAATTGTTTCCAGAGCTGGTGCTATATCGGCCTTTGGTGAAGATCAGAAGCATGAATTATACATGTGTGATCTGGGCGACGGTAAAATTCTTAAACTGGTCGAGAATCAGCAATAGGCAATTACTCTTCCAATTTCTAAATTATACGTCCTAGTAATGAATGGGGTTGATTATAAACCTATACGCCGGGCCACCGGTGCGGTTTCAAAAACCTTATAGGTTTACCTTGGCCAAGCGTTAGTGCAGTAATTTTGTAGGTTGATTGTCTTGTTTTGGTTACGTAATTTGGTGCCCTGACTACCATTCGTACCCACCGTCATGTTCAATCGTTTACAAGTACTGATCCGGGATTATTTCGGATTTTCGCATAAAGAGAGCAGGGGATTTCTGGTCCTGATTTTTCTAACGTTGCTGTGCCTATTACTTCCTTTTCTTTATCGATTCGTTGCTACCCGCAAACCTGCCGACACATCAGCTGCCGATCAGCGCAAGCTCGATAGCCTGGTGGCGCTGATGAAAACGGAGGAAGCGAAACAACCGGCCTTTAGCGACAAGTCCGATAAAGACAAAACCACCGCCGAGCGGTTCAGTGAACCTAAGCTTTTCGCTTTTGATCCCAATACGATCAGTGTGGTGGGCTGGCAGCAGTTGGGCGTGCCCCGCTGGATGGCTGAGCGAATTAAAAAATACAGAAGCAAAGGTGGCCAGTTTCGTAAAAAAGAAGATTTGCTCCGGATTTATGACTTCCCTCCTGATCTATACGAGCAACTTGAACCTTATATAACGCTGGCCAATCATTCGCAGGAGAGTTTAGTTGCTGATAATCAGGCCGGACTCGAAAAGTCCTATTCAGCGGAGAAATTCAAGCCTGGTGACCGACCTGCTTTTGCCGAAAGACCTGCCAAACCAACACTACAACCATTTGATATCAATACAGCCGATACCACTCAACTGGTTGCACTCAAGGGAATTGGCTCTAAACTGGCTGGCCGAATCGTGAAATTTCGGGATGCCCTCGGTGGTTTTTTTACAACTGATCAGTTTCGTGACATTTATGGCCTCGATTCGGTCGCACTGGCAGAGTTGCAGAAATTTGGTAAGATTCAGTCGGCACCCCGAAAGATTCCGATCAATACGGCCAGCGCTGAAGAACTGGATCGGCATCCGTTTCTGTCGCGCAGGCAGGCCGAAATTATTGTACGGTATCGCGAACAACACGGCGCCTTCACTTCCGCAGAAGCGCTCAAACCCATTCGGGTACTGGACGAGAAAACAATTGAAAAAATGGTGCCCTATCTGGAATTTTGACGGATTGAATTTTGATTGAAATCGTCTTTCGATTAATCAGTCAAAATTCAATCACGAATCAAAAATTAGGCTTTAGCAGATATTTGCTGTAAAAATCGTCAATTGCCTTCACTGCCTCCGTAGGCGTATCGACAAGACTAACCAGTTTCATGTCTTCTGGGTTAATGTTGTGTTCCTGGCCCAGCATGACATCATTGATCCAGTCGAGCAAACCACTCCAGAATGACCGGCCAACCAAAACAATGGGGAAGCGTGCAATTTTCCGGGTCTGGATAAGTGTCATGGCCTCGAACAATTCGTCGAGTGTGCCCATGCCGCCGGGCATGACAACGAAGCCCTGAGCGTATTTGACGAACATCACCTTTCTGACAAAGAAGAAATCAAAATTGATGCTCTTATCTGGATCGATGTAGATATTGCTGTGTTGTTCGAACGGGAGTTTTATATTGAGACCAACCGACTTGCCGCCTTCCTCGAAAGCTCCTTTATTACCCGCTTCCATAATACCGGGGCCGCCCCCTGTGATGACACCATAGCCATGACGAACCAGCTTTGCCGCAATTTCTTCCGTCATTTTATAGTACGGATTATCGGGCTTGGTACGGGCCGACCCAAAAATAGATACACATGGGCCAATTTTAGCGAGTTTGTCGAATCCTTCAACAAATTCGGCCATCACTTTAAAAATTACCCATGAATCGGCTACTTTGATTTCGTTCCAGTTCCGATCCTGAAATGCTTCTTTAATGCGTTGTTCGTCGGGAGTAAGGAGTAACTCGTCGCGCTTTGGTAAATCCTGGGTAATGCGTTCGGTGCTCTGTGTCTCAGAACGATGAACATTTTCTTTTGTTTCTTCCATCAATGTATAAAAAAAGGCAGTGGGCGCGAAACGTACTCACTTGGTTAATAAATCTAGTTATCCGCCCTTTTTACGGATCAAAAAAACGAGTCGGCAGCCATTCCAATCGAATTTTTTATTCGGGCGGAGTCAAATAACGAATAATTTTGCCAAAACGTTTCGTTTGCATACGGATAAATAGGTTATCGGCCTTAATAAGTGATTAAATACTTGACGATTCACCTGTTTGACCCAATATCCTATTTGTCTACTTACCCTAATTTACTATGCCTGAACGCATTGCACTCGGCGCCGACCATGCCGGATTTACTTACAAGGAAGCTATTAAAACATGGCTCGAAGATCGGAATTATACCGTAACGGATTTCGGAACGTACTCTGGAGATTCGGCTGATTACGCTGATTTCGCACACCCTGTCGCATCGGCAGTCGAAACAGGTCAGGCCGAGTGTGGCATTCTGATTTGTGGAAGTGGCCAGGGTGTAGCCATGACAGCCAATAAGCACCAGAACATACGGGCTGCTCTGGTGTGGCAACCGGCCATTGCCGAGCTAACCCGCCAGCACAATGACGCTAATGTATTGTGTCTGCCCGAACGGTTTATTTCACTGGCTGATGCCCTTCAGTCCGTACAACTTTTTTTGAACACCGAATTTGAGGGTGGCCGTCACCAGCGACGGGTTGGTAAAATTGCCTGTTAGTTGGAGACACGAGAGCTGTCTTATTTGCAGACCCCATGCCATGGTTAGCCATGATGCCCTAAAATAACCATGGCATGGGGTCTGCAAATAAGACAGCTCTCAACATACATAAGCTATTTCTATTTCCGTCGACTTTCGAGAAACGCTTCAATTCGATCCAACGCTATGGTTAGTTCATCGACCGTAGGCAGACACACGATACGGAAGTGGTTCTTATCCAGGTAATTGAAGCCAGTTCCTGCTACAACCAGCACTTTTTGCTCGGTCAGTAAATCGTAGACGAACTCTTCATCATCGGCAATGTTGAACTGGCTCAGATCAAGTCTTGGGAAAATATACAAAGCGCCCCTGGGTTTCACGCACGACACGCCCGGAATGGCGGTCATGCGGTTGTAGGCCAGCATAATCTGTTTGTAGAGCCTCCCGGCTGGAATGACTAAATCTTTAATACTCTGGTAGCCGCCAAGAGCGGTTTGGATAGCATATTGGGTCGGAACGTTGGCGCAGAGCCGCATACTGGCCAATAAGGTCAGCCCTTCGATATACGATTTGGCGCGATGCCTTGCGCCACTCATAATCATCCATCCACCCCGGAAACCGGCTGCCCGGTAGTTTTTCGATAAGCCGCCCATCGTGATGCAGAGCGTATCGTTAACCATCTTGGCAATCGGGTAATGCAGGGTTCCATCGTAGAGAATCCGGTCGTAGATTTCGTCGGAGAATACGATAAGTTTATGTCGTTCGGCGATACGGGCGATGCCTTCCAATACGGATTTAGCGTAGACAGCACCCGTTGGATTGTTAGGATTTATGACAACGATGGCCCGCGTTCTGTCCGTGATTTTACTTTCCAGATCGGCCAGATCGGGGTTCCAGTCAGCTGCTTCATCACAAACATAATGGATGGGTTTACCGCCACAGAAGGCTACTGAAGCTGTCCAGAGTGGATAATCGGGCGTTGGGATCAATACTTCGTCACCTTCATTCAACAGTGCCTGCATCGATAGCATGATCAACTCACTGACACCATTGCCGATGTAAATGTCATTAATCGTAATGCCGGGCAAGCCAATATTCTGGGTATGGTGCATAACAGCCTTGCGGGCTGCAAACAGTCCACGCGAGTCAGAATAACCCTGCGCGTTACGAATATTTAGGATGATGTCGTGAACGATTTCGTCGGGCGCATCGAAGCCGAATGTCGCCGGATTGCCAATGTTCAGGCTAATGATTTTATATCCCTGACTTTCAAGCTCGAGCGATTTTTCATAAACCGGCCCTCGAATGTCGTACTTTAAATGTGTAAGCCGATCACTTTTTAATATTTCATCCATCCTGCAAAACTACAAGGCTCGTTGCCCAAAATCAACAAAACCTCAGGAAGTGCTTACTGGTGTTTTGTTGATTTTAGAAAAAAGTCTACGATCAATAGCGCTTTCGGTAAAAGAATTCCAGCGTATAGGTAACCGTCTCGTTTAGATGGGTATCTGGATTCTGGACGCTTCCCGAAGATTTATACGGACCCGTAGATAGTTCACCTGTATCCGATAAATACTTCAGGGCATATGAAGCTGGCGACTGTCCCGTCGACATAGTGGGGCGCAGCGTTAATACTGAATCTCGTAACGACCATTTTCCTTCTTCATTCCCTTTTGACGTACCGTTGGATGAAGAATAATCCTCCGAATAGGTCGAGTCAACCCGAAACGTGTAGGTATCTGTGCCAAGATTACTGTTAATTGTTCCGTTTAATGTGGAGTAAGATGCGGGCAGATTGGAAATAACATACCGGTTAATATCCCATTGACCGACAATTGGCCCTGAAGCGGTTGGCACCTCACTTTCTTTGGAGCAGGCACCAATAAAACCAATGGAGAATAATGCGAAAAGGATAAGTAAGGCTTGTTGTTTCACGAAGACTAGATTTTAGTCAGTTAAAGCGGTACTGAACGTTGGAAAATGTGACTGGCAAGTTTACACAAAATGGCATAATGTATTATAGAAGCCATCCTGTTATCTCGAAATTTACTGCGGAACATTACGGCTTGACTCCTATTTTTTAAACGTAATAGCCCGCCCTTCCTGAGGTACCAGAAATCGATTTTCCGGAATATTTTTCTCATGCAGCGCTTTGCGTAAATCTGTGACAGGTTCGAACAAACCATCGTCGCCCTGTTGAAAGGTGCCAAAATGTATGCCAATAGCCTGTTGGGCTTTCGTATCGATAAACGCCTGCACGGCACCGGCTGGTGACACGTGAACTGGAGCCATAAACCATTCGGGTCGATAGGAACCAATAGGCAGCAGAGCTAGCTTGATCGACCCCGTTGCACTGCGGGATGCCTGTTCGGCAATGTGGCTGAAATGAGGTCCGTAGCCACTGTCGCCACAGAAATAGATCGTGCCAAAGTCCATATGAAGCAGATAACCGCACCAGAGTGTTTCGTCGCGATCGCCCATGCCCCGATTGCTGAAATGTTGGGCCTGGGTGCAGGTTAAGAGCAGTTTTCTGTTTATACGCAGGGTGTGATTCCAGTCTACTTCGCGCGTTGTGCGACCGTCTACCGATTTGGGCAGATACGATACCCCAAGTGGTGTTATAAAAAGTGGATTGTGTGTTTTTACCAGTTTCCTTAGGGTCGGTAGGTCGAGATGGTCGTAATGATTATGGCTTAACAGCACAACATCAATGGGTGGTAAATCCTCAAAACGTAATCCTGGAGGCCGTTTCCGCTTGACACCCAGCCACGATGTAGGGCCAACCCGTTTCGACCAGACCGGGTCTGTCAGTATGTTAAGCCCACTCGTCTGAAGCAGGAACGTAGAGTGATTCACGAATGTAACGACCAGACTATCACCATCAATACGGGTAGCTGGACGAGGGCCTACAAAGGCATCAGGCTGATCTGGCCAAGGCCCTTTGTCACGATGCAGAAGCCATTTTAAGAGTCCGCCCGATGTGCGTTCGGGCATGCCAGGATTGAAAAATTTTTTACCGTCGAAATGGTCCGTAACGGGGCCTCTGTAACGGGGCGCACAGGCTGAAAGAGTCAGCATGAACAAGCAGGTAAGAATCCGGTTCGATTTGATCATTGATTAAAACAAAGACAATTGCCCTGAACCGCCCCGTTCATGCTCCTGTAGCCATTTTTTTCGCCAGAGTCCACCCGCGTAGCCTGTCAGCGATCCATTGGAACCGATGATACGATGACATGGAACAACAATCCAAAGCGGATTTTTACCGTTCGCAGCCGCTACTGCTCTGATTGCCTTCTCATCACCAATACGTCGGGTAAGCGCCAAATAGGAAAGTGTGGTGCCGAATGGAACATCAAGTAGTGCTTTCCAGACAGTTTGCTGAAAAGTCGTTCCAGCCGGGTTCATCAAAAAATCAAACGATTGGCGTGTTCCGGCGAAGTATTCGGTCAACTGTACGACTGCCTGTTCAACAGGCTGGGGTAAATTGGTCGGTGTCGATACCGCTTCATCGGGTGAAACGTCGACGCAGGATATGGCCGAAACGCCAGCTTCATCGCCAGTGACACGAACAAGGCCAAGCGGGGAATCAAAAATGGTTGTTGTCATCTACATCGAAAGTTAGCCAATTTCGGGGATTTTCAGCGTAAACCCTATCTTTGCGGTCTCAGTAACTGACTATGACAGAAGTGAAAGTTTCTCCGGCGACCTCATTACAGGATATTATCGCCCACGCCAAAGAATATGGCTTCGTATTTCCGTCCTCTGAAATCTACGATGGCTTACAGGCCGTTTATGACTACGGTCAGAACGGCGTCGAACTGAAAAATAACCTCAAAACGCTGTGGTGGAAGGCCATGACGCAACTCCACGATAACGTTGTCGGGATTGATGCGTCGATTTTCATGCACCCGCTCACCTGGAAAGCGTCGGGCCACGTTGATTCGTTCAATGACCCGATGATCGATAACCGCGATTCGAAAAAACGCTATCGGGCCGATCAGCTTATTGAACTCAAAGCAGAATCGTACGAAAACGCGGGCGATGTTGAGCGTGGCCAGGCCTTGCGCAACGAACTTGGCCGTTTGCAAAGCGCCGAAGATATGGATGGCCTTCGCAGCCTGATTATTACCGAAGGTATTAAAGATCCTGTTTCAGGTACTGACAACTGGACAGAAGTTCGTCAGTTCAATCTGATGTTCTCTACTCAGGTCGGGTCGCTGGCCGAAGACGCCAGTTTGATTTATCTCCGTCCCGAAACCGCGCAGGGTATTTTTGTGAATTTCCTGAATGTTCAGAAAACGGGCCGGATGAAAATTCCGTTCGGGATTGCGCAGATTGGGAAAGCTTTCCGGAATGAAATCGTAGCCCGCCAGTTTACCTTCCGAATGCGCGAATTTGAGCAAATGGAAATGCAGTTTTTCGTTCGCCCAGGCACCGAAATGGAATGGTATGAACGCTGGCGCGATGCACGAATGAAATTCCACCAGGCAGTTGGACTTCCCGCTGAAAAACTCAAATTCCACAACCACGAAAAACTGGCTCACTATGCCAATGCGGCTGTGGATATTGAATATCAGTTCCCATTCGGTTTCCGCGAAATGGAAGGTATTCACTCCCGTACTGATTTTGACCTGAAAGCTCACCAGGATCTGAGCCGTAAAAAGCAGCAGTACTTCGATAATGATGTCGACCCGGCCACTGGAAAGCCTTATGGAAACTACATTCCCTACGTTGTTGAAACTTCGGTTGGGGCCGATCGGTTATTCCTGGCCGTTTTCTGTAATGCGTTCACGAAAGAAACCGTCGGCGAGGGAGAGGATCAAAAAGAGCGTACGTATCTGAAACTACATCCCGCCCTGGCACCCGTGAAAGTGGCTGTGTTTCCACTTGTGCGTAAGGATGGTTTACCTGAAAAAGCGCAGGAAATCGTTAAGAGCTTACGTTCGGAGTTTCGGGTTGTTTATGAAGAACGCGATGCTATCGGTAAGCGCTATACGCGCCAGGATCTGATTGGTACGCCGTTCTGTATTGCTGTCGATTATCAATCGCTCGACGATAATACGGTTACGATCCGATATCGGGATACGACCGAACAAATCCGGGTGCCGATTAGCGAACTGAAAGCTCGTATTGGGCAGGAGGTTTCGATGGAGCGGGTTCTGGAGAAGATGTAATTCGTTAGAACTACAAACTGGACAGGATACTCAGTTTGCGAATAGAAAAGCGAAGGACTCAGCCAATATTGGTTGAGTCCTTCGCTTTTCTCGGTTAATGTGGGTGTAATAAGAAGCGAAAAACCGCTTAACTAATTCAAGTGTGGCATATTATTGACTAACTGACGCCGAACGCTACTCCAACGTCGACGTGATACGGGCAATACATCGCCCGTTGTCAGGTGAACCAGGCCGCCCGTGTCGGTGCGCTCCAACCGCTCAACATACCGACGATTAACCACACAGTTGCGGTGTAGTCGGATAAACCATTCGGTTGGTAATTTGGGCATGTAATATTTCAGCGTGCGTGGCATCAACATTCGTCGACCATCCATCCAGTTCAGCCAGCTGTAATTGGCAACCGCCTGCATATAGACCAGATCAGAAACGGGAAAAGATTGACGTCCTGTCTCACGTAGATACAATTTTAGCGGTGGCCATTCGACTGGAGAAGTACGTGCCGAAGATACGACAGATGATGCATAGGTCATGATTACTACGTGTTTTAACGGTGCTAGCCTTTGGCTTGAAAAGAAGATGATGCAATGTTAATAAGGAAGAATACCAATGTCTTGCTCATTCGTAACAAGCACTATGAAATTTGTAACATATAGGCTAACTGACTGGTTTTTATAGAGTAATAGTTACTGCCCGCTCAATAAAGAAAGGCCCGAATATGAATCCGGGCCTTTCTTTATTGAGCGGTAGCCGTAAAACAACTTTAGCTTTGTGGCGACTTCTGTCGATTCTGCTCGACGTATTCAGAAGGAGTAAGGCCATGCTGCTCTTTAAATACTTTTGAGAAGTAAGCAGGTGTATCGAAGCCAACTGCATAGGCCACGTCTGAAATGGAAACGTTCGTTAGTAGCATTTCACTAGCCCGGTTTAACCGAACTGCCCGGATCAGTTCATTAGGCGAAAGACCAGTCATAGCCTTCACTTTTCGGTTAAGGTGCATCCGACTCATGTTGACGGCTGCGGCCATTGGCTCTACCCCAAACGTTGAATCGCCAAGGCGGGCGTTGAGAACAGCATAGACTTTATTCATGAACTCATCTTCCGGAACAGAACTGACTGTGGGGACATGCCCTTCGCTCAATAGTCTCGTTCGGAAGTGCTGACTGAACCGACGTTGTTGTTCCAGGCGATTTTTAACGCGCCAGCGGAGTTCATCGATCTGGAATGGTTTCGCCAGGTAATCATCAGCTCCGGCTGCCAGCCCTTCTACCCGGCTTTCGATGGACGATTTAGCGGTCAGCAGCAGAATTGGGATATGGTTTGTAATTGGATTACTTTTTAATTGCCGACATAGCTCATAGCCATCCAGTTCGGGCATCAATACATCACTAATGACCAGATCGGGGCCGTCGGCAAGGGCTGCATCAATGCCCTGCTGACCGTTGCTGGCACGCTGAATATGCCAGTCAGCGCGGAGAATATCAGTCACAAATTCAGCGATTTCGTCATTATCTTCCACCAATAACAGATGGGGCAGATCGTCTGAGGAAGTGTTTGTGTCGTATAGCCCTGCAAGGCTCGGTTCCAGGACCAGATCTGGATTGTCGATGGCTATGTCGGCCAACGTTCCTGCGGAATGTGCTGGCAGACAGGGAATTTCGACCGTGAATGTTGACCCTTTCCCGGACTGGCTTTCTACCTGAATGGTGCCCTGCATTATATCGACCAGCTCTTTCACTAAAGCCAGGCCAATACCTGATCCAATCAGATCTGGCTTATCTGTCTGATTAACCTGATAAAAACGATTGAAAATGAGGGGTAGTTTATGGTCCGGAATGCCAATTCCAGTATCCTTGACGATTAATCTGAGCATACTTCCCGGTATTGGTGAGTCTACCGATGCCGGGAGGTTAGGCCCTCCAAAGGTGAAAAAATCAACGTCAATGGTGCCATTCCTGTCGGTAAATTTTAATGCATTGGCCAGAAGGTTATTAAGGATCTTTTCGACCTTGTCGGAGTCGAACCAGTATAGCCGTTGCGCTAACTGATAATGAACCCGCAGCCTGATGCCTTTTCGCTGTGCTTCCGGGTCAAATGCCGTAATGGTACGCTCCAGAAATTCGGCTAAGTCACCCTGGGTTGGTGTAACCGTCAGCGTACCCGTTTCGAGTTTAGCCAGATCGAGCAGTTCGTTAATGAGCCGTAATAACTGACTGGCGTTCCGATGAACCATGGCCAGACGGTTGTTATGCTGCGGATCGCTGACTTCCCGCAATAATTGTTCAAGTGGAGTCAGAATAAGCGTTAACGGCGTACGGAACTCATGCGTAATATTGGCAAAGAACCGGGATTTGATTTCGTCGATGTTTTTCAACTGCACTGATTCCTGCTCCCGCAATTCCATGCGGCTTTGCAAGCGAACCCGATTGATGCGAATTCGTACAAAAGCGACGATAGCCCCCAGCAATAATAAGGCGTACCCGGTATAAGCCCACCAGGTTGCCCAGGGCGCGGGCTTAATTACAATTCGGATCTGGTGCGTATTGGGGCTCCAGACTCCCGAAGTATTTGAGGCATTAACGATGAATGTGTACGTGGCAGGTGGCAGGTTTGTGTAAGTTGCAGTCGCCTGATTGCCATTATAAATCCAGTCGTTATCGAGCCCTATCAATTTGTATCGATACTGGTTTTTGCCGCTGTGGTTGAATTGCAAAGCCGCAAAATCGAACGATAAGAAGTTCTGCTGATGGTTAAGCGTAATTTCGCGCGTTTCGTTAATGTCTTGTGAAAGAGGTGATTCGGGGTCCGTTACACCAACTGGCTGGTTGTTTATACGCAATGAGGTCAGGGCAACAACGGGCTTGAAATGATCGTCGATGACACGACGTGGATAGAAGGCTGTATACCCATTACTACCCCCAAAAATGATCCGCCCGTCGGATAAAGAGATGTCATGGAAACGATTGAATTCGTCGCTGGGCAGCCCATCATCGGTCGTATAGTTTCGCACTTCGAAGGTACGCGTATCAAACCGGCAAAGCCCCCTGTTTGTGCTGAGCCAGAGATGGCCGTCAGCATCAGGACGAATGCCATAGACGACGTTATTAGGCAAGCCGTTTCGAACGGTAAAGCTGCGGATTTTGCCAGTATGTTTATCCAGACGGCACAGCCCATTGCCATACGTTCCGATCCACAGAAAATTATAGTGGACAGGGTCCTGGGCTAAACTAAGTAATGAATTAATGGGTAATGCATTAGGGTCGTTAGGGTTCTCCCGCCAGTGTATCAGTCGTTTATCGGCCAGATCGGCCCGAAGTAATCCATGATTTTGGGTCGCTAAATAGATGCGGCCACCATCTACCGTCATCGCCATTATTTCATACGGATGACCAACGGGCAATGGCAAAGGAAAAGCCGTAAATGATTGTTGGGCCTGATCATAACGGACCGCTGCCCGTGCATCAGAGCCCAGAAGTCCCCATAATTCGCCTTCTGGCCCCGTGGTTAATGTTGAGAGACGAAATAATCCGCCGGGTAACCAGCGCGGGGCAATGCCCGTTGGCGGAATGGCATCAAACTGATGTTGGGCTGCACTGTAGCGATATAAAGGAGCTTTTAAGCCGCCGATCCATAGATTTTTTTGCCGGTCTAATTGATACCTGAGCGAAATCGGGTCCTGCCGCCTGACTTCTGGTGGAATGGTTGTAATGGGTATGCCTAGCTGCTGGTTAATCCAATCGATTTGAAAATTAATGGCGTATGGCCATCCCTGAAAGGGTCGTTTGTTGAGATCGTACTTGACGACGCCTTTCCCATTTGTGCCTATCCAGAGTACATTGGATTGATCGACCAGCATGGACTGGGGATGGCTATGGACCAGTTGAGGGTCGGTAGGGAGTGGTAAAAGGCCCGTCTGGTCGGTGTACTGGAAAAGATTGACGTAATCATTCCCTCGAGAGTCGCCGGTAAGTAAGGGTGGCTCAAGCGGTTGATCGACGATCGGAGTTATTCGGTGGATAATGCCGCCGTTTGGGTTGAACACGGCAATTTGACCCGGGAAACTCAGGATTAGCTCGCCATTGGTGCGTTCGCGAAGCCCACGAACATCATTACGGGGTAATCCGTTTACCGTATGGAAGACCGTAAATTGTTGTGCAGTTGGGTCATATCGGTACAGGCCGTCGGAGGTAGCTACCCAAAGATAACCATGACGATCAACGAGTAAGGCATCAATTCGATGCTGAACAGTATCGTTTTTTATTGACCAGTTTCGGTGGCTAATAACACCTGTAGGGCTCAGCCGAAAGAAGCCATTGGTTTGGGTCGCCACCCAGACATTGCCGCGACGGTCGGGGTAAATAGACGTGAGCAGGTTCCGGTTTACGATTTTACGAAAAGCAGGTGAGTCTGAAACCCGTTGGGTTTGTTCAGTGACAGGGTTAAAATGATCGACGTTATTATTTTCAGTACGTGTCCAAAGCGTTCCCTGTACATCTTCCCGAATTTCAAAAATACTGCTGAAAGACGGCGATTGCGCATTATGCGGGTCGTGATGATACGTTTTAAACCGGACTCCATCATATCGGCACAGACCATCGCGGGTGGCCAGCCAGATAAAGCCACGGTGATCTTGGAGCATCGATTTAATGACACCCTGAGGCAGGCCACTCTGTGTGGTAAGGTAATCGGTACCAGGTACTTCAGCCCATCCTGAATGGTCTGCAACAACAAGAAACAGTAAAGTAAACAGCCACTGTGCACGCCGATGCATATACCCCAGGGTTATTCCTGATAAATAAACGAGTATAGACACAAACTTAGCGTAAGTAGCTATGCTTATTTGGTTTAGGAGTAGTGTTTTAAAAAAGTAAACTTTTGATCCCATTCGGTTTTTCCTTACCGGATTCAGCGTATGCATCTCTTGCTCAAAACCCGTGTTAACCAGCCCCTGACCAAAGTTTGGCAGGGATTTAACAGTTCATTATTTGATCGACTTAGTCCGCCATTTCCGCCTGTTGAAGTTATGCGGTTTGATGGTTGTCTAAAAGGAGACGTCGTTCATTTGCGGCTTAATTTCCTGCTCTTCCGTCAGGACTGGATTAGCCTGATTGTTGACCAGCAAACAACGGATAACGAAATCTATTTTGTTGATCAGGGGACTCGCCTTCCTTTTTTTCTGGCTTACTGGCAGCACCATCACCGGCTTTTACGCAACTCGGATGGAGGTACTATTATCATTGATGATATCGTTTTTCGGACACCATTCCGTCTTACGGATCTTTTGATTTATCCGCTACTATGGCTTCTGTTTGCGTATAGGAAACCTATCTATAAACGAACATTTAAGTAAGCAGTTAGTTGTCAATTGGCTCGCTAGTTAAAGTGCATATTACAGCATGAAATTGGCTTTTGCAAAAAAAAAGTTTACTAGCCGGTAGTTTCGGGGCTGAAAGAGGCTATAAGGTGGACGTTAAGGGCGTTACTTTACGGCCACACGCTTTCACGAGTGCCCGGTTTCTGCTACTTTTGTCAATACGGCTACTTGACCTGTTTGCATGAAACTCCCCAATCTAACTACTCGTATTTTTCTGGGCATGGTGCTCGGCATCCTGATCGGTTATTTTTTCCCAGATACCGATTCCGGATTTTCGGGAACTGATCTGAACATCCTGTCAAAGATTTTTCTCCGGCTCATCAAAATGATTATTGGGCCGCTGGTGTTCGCTACGCTGGTGGTTGGGATTGCTAAACTTGGCGATTTTGGTACAGTAGGCCGAATTGGTCTCAAAACATTAGCCTATTTCTATTTTGCTACGATTCTATCGCTGGTAGTTGGGTTACTGGTTGTAAATATCATGAAGCCGGGCGAAGTCATGAGTTTACCCTTGCCCGTTAAAGGAACCGACACGGGGGTTGAGGTCAAGAAACTGACGTTCGATAATTTTATCGAGCACATCGTTCCGACAAGTTTTATTGACGCGATGGCCACCAATGAAATTCTCCAGATCGTTGTATTTAGTATTTTCTTTGGGATTGCGGTTGGGTCAGTAGGGGCGCAGGGGAAAGTTATTATTAAAGCCCTCGATGCGCTGTCGCATATTATGTTCAAGGTCACCAGTTATGTGATGGCGTTTGCGCCGTTTGGCGTATTAGGTGCTATTGCGGCAGTGGTTGCCAAGCAGGGCCTGGGCATCCTGACGGGTTATGTCTATCTGATTTTATGCTTTTTCGGTGGTCTTGCGTTCTTCGTTTTTGTCGTATTGGCTGTAATTTGCCTGGTAGTCCGAATTCCCTACATCGCACTGCTGAAGGAAGTTCGTTCGGCTATCATTCTATCATTCAGTACCGCCAGTTCAGAAGCCTCCTTTCCGCAAACCATTGAGGCCCTGCGTCGATTTGGCTGCTCTGAGCGGATCATCTCGTTCGTATTACCATTGGGCTATTCGTTCAACCTCGATGGGTCGATGCTGTACATGACGTTTGCTACAGCCTTCATTGCACAGGCTTATCACGTACCCCTTAGCCTGGAACAGCAAATTACCATGATGCTAACGCTCATGATTACCTCTAAAGGTATTGCCGGAGTACCAAGGGCATCTCTGGTGGTCATTGCCGGTACGATGTCGTTGTTCAATCTTCCCATCGAAGGGCTGGCCCTACTGCTGGGAATCGATCAGGTACTTGATATGGGACGTAGTGCAACCAGCGTAGCTGGAAATGCCGTAGCAACCTGTGTTATCTCAAAATGGGAGGGCGAGTTCAGGACGCAGCCTGTTGAGTCAGAAGAGATTACCGCTTAATAAACAGTTTGCACTTTATACAATATTGCATTGGTGTTATACCACCTTTTTGTAGGTTGGAGGTGATAATTAGTTAGTTCACTCTAAACCTAAAACAACTGTGCAATCTGCTTACACCCCCGTCACAACTTACGTTAAAGCTACTCCGCTACAACGTTTCATTGCTGCATTTATTGACGGTATAATCGGGAATATACCTGTCTGGCTGTTTTTTACGGTATCCTATAATCTAGCCATGATCGGGTATGTTATTGCCATTGGCTACCTACTCACAAAAGACGCGTTACCTGCTACAGCGGGATTTTTAGGAGGCCAGAGTATTGGCAAAAAACTAATGGGCATTAAGGTGATCAAAGAAGATACGGGCGCCAGTCTGCTTGGTGATTATGGCACGGCCATCACCCGGCAGGTATCGCTGTTGATTCCATTTTTTAATCTGGTAGACGCACTGATGGTATTTGGTGATGAAGGCAAACGGTTTGGCGATAAATGGGCTAAAACAATTGTAGTAAAGGCTTAAGGTCAAGCATGATTTATAGTACGTCGGTCAGCTTCTTCAGCTGGCCGACGTAACAAAAAAGAATAAACGATATACGTTTAACTGTTTGATGCGATTTGTTTGTTATTAACCCTTATCTCAATTACTTATGGCTCAATCTGCCATACTGGAGGCCGAACTAGCTCCCTATTTTACAACGAAGGCACCTTTTCAATTTCCGATCAATTTTCGGGAAGGATTTGTAAAGTACTGGCCTATTGTCACCCTGGTGTTATTGGTTTTAGCATTACCCGCCATCCTTGCTTTTCTGGGTTTAGGTACCTTTTTAGTGCCAGCCTCCTACGCAGGTGGGTTTGGTGCTGGCCTGGGTTATACGATTTCCATGATATTTTCGCTGGCAGGTTTAGTACTTGGCATACTGGCTTTGCCGGGTCTGTTCAATCGGAAACGGTCGGGATGGGTATTCAGCTACTATGTTCAATTAATCGGTATCGTGAGCAGCGTGGTCGTATTTAATCTGGTGGGACTGCTCTTTGGCCTGTTATTCCTGATGCTGCTGTTTCAGGTTCGCGATTACTACAATTGATACTGTCGCACACTTTTAATTGACTTATTGGGTCATGGCTTTTCAGTCGTGACCTTTTTTTTTGACCGCCCGTATACCAGAGAGACAGTTCATCCGTAAATTGATTGCCCCATCATAATCTATATCCGTAGTTTAGCTCATAGAAAGTGCCAACGATTAACCTGAACTGAATGAATATTCTCGAAACCCATCACATTGTTAAGCAATATGCCGAACATCGGGCTTTAGACGACGTTAGTCTGACCGTTCCACAGGGATGTATTTTTGGACTGCTTGGCCCAAATGGTGCAGGCAAAACATCACTTATCCGCATTATCAATCAAATTACAGCCCCCGATTCCGGCGAAGTTATTTTGGGAGGAGAACGGCTGAAGCCTGATCATATTCGGCGGATTGGTTATTTGCCTGAAGAACGCGGCCTCTATAAAAAAATGAAGGTCGGCGAACAGCTGCTTTACCTGGCTCAGCTCAAAGGGCTCAGCGAGAAGGAAGCGATGGAGAAACTGAAGATCTGGTTCATCAAATTTGATATCAAAACCTGGTGGAACAAACAAATTCAGGACCTCTCAAAAGGGATGCAGCAAAAGGTTCAGTTTGTGGCAACGGTTATGCACGAACCCGACCTGATCATTCTCGATGAGCCATTTTCAGGGTTCGATCCCATCAATGCCAATCTGATAAAAGACGAAATTCTGGAGTTACGGGATAAGGGCAAAACGATTATTTTCTCCACCCACCGCATGGAGTCTGTTGAAGAACTCTGCGATAATATTGCCTTAATCAACCGGTCGCATAAGGTGCTGGATGGGTCAAAGCGAGCGATTAAGGAGCAATTTAAAACCCATACCTACCACGTCGAATACCAGGGAACGCTGGGCGATCTGCCTCCGGCTTTTGACGTTCTGAACACCTGGCCCGTCGAAGGTGACTTTCTTCGTGCTGACATTCGGATTCCTCCCGATGCGGCCGTGAACGAGCTTATACGTCACCTGCTCGACCGTATAGCGGTTCGATCATTCGGTGAGAATATTCCCAGTATGAACGATATTTTTATTCAGGCTGTAGGCGAAACCAATGATTGAAAGAACGAATCCGTGAAAGGGCGAATAGCATACCGAATGCTGTTCTCTCACTCGTTCATCAGCCACTCTTTAACTCATTTAAAATGAATATCATTTACTTGATTATCAAACGCGAATACCTGACACGGGTTCGTAAGCGGTCGTTTCTGGTGATGACGATTCTGGGACCACTGCTGATTTTTGGCTTTTATGCCATTATTGGCTGGGCAGCAGTCAGTTCGATCAACCAAAAGAAAATTGTCGTTGTCGATGAGAGCGGACGGTTTGCCGGGAAGTTCAAAAATGACGACGAGACGGTTTATTCGTACCCCAAGCAATCGCTGGGGGCCGCTAAAAAAGTCTTTGTCAAGCAGGGTTATGATGCGCTGGTTTTCATCCCCAAAGATGTGATCGATGAGCCCAAAACAGTACAGATTTTTGCGGAGAAAAGCGTAAGTATGGCTTTGCAGAGCAACATTGAACGGGCAATTTCCAAAGAGATAGAGACCATCAAACTGAGTCAGGCTGGCATTACCCAGAAAGTGATTCAGGATGCCAAAGTAAACGTAGATGCGCAGACCATCAGTTTGAGCGATGGTGGAGAACGGAGCAGCAATGCAATCGCCATGACGATTATTGGCTATTTCTGCGCCTTTATGATCTATATATCGGTGTTTATTTATGGAACGCAGGTGATGCGCGGTGTTATGGAAGAGAAAACCAGCCGCATTGTCGAAGTGATCATCTCGTCGGTGAAGCCGTTCCAGCTAATGCTCGGGAAAATACTGGGCGTCGCCCTGGTAGGGTTAACTCAGTTTATGCTCTGGATTCTGTTAACCGTTGGCCTCTTTACGGTAGGAGGAGCCTTGGTGGGCGACAAAGCCGATCGGGGGCGACAGGCCATGCAATCGTCGGGAGCGATGGCCCCCACTGCTACGGCCGTTGATACCGGGAAGGGAAGTGTCGTAACCAGTGTACTTCATGCGGTTGAAACCCTCAATATCCCCCTGATCGTTGGTTGCTTTTTGTTCTATTTCCTCGGTGGATATCTGCTGTATAGTGCCTTGTTTGGGGCAGTCGGAGCCGCCGTCGATAACGAGACCGAAACGCAGCAGTTTATGTTTCCCATTACCCTTCCGATTATAGGGGCCATAGCTGTAGCCCAGTTTGTGATTCGCGACCCCGATGGTGCGCTGGCTTTCTGGACATCGATTATTCCGTTTACCTCGCCCGTTGTCATGATGGTTCGGATTCCGTTTGGAGTGCCCGCCTGGGAGTTAATTCTCTCCATGATTTTATTAGTCCTGGGTTTTATGGGTACAACCTGGCTGGCTGCCCGCATTTACCGGGTCGGCATCCTGATGTATGGTAAAAAAGTGACCTATAAAGAGTTATCGAAGTGGGTGTTTTATAAAGCATAAGACCGGTTTACGGTTTATGGTCCTGAAACGAATGCCAAAGCTTCGTTTCAGGACCATAAACCGTAAACGATAGATCGAGCACCATAAACTGTCTTTCTTTGCTTTCCGTTTCTAACCTCACCAAAGCCTATAACGGGCACACTGTTCTGACTGTCCCCGAATTAGATCTGTCACCCGGTATTCATTATTTTCGGGGCGGAAATGGTTCGGGCAAAACCACGTTCTTTCGGACTGTAGCCGGATTATTGCCTTTTTTTGGAACGATTACGCTCAATAGCCAATACGAAATCAGCCGTGATCCGGTGGCTTATCGGATGCGGGTGAATTATGCCGAAGCCGAACCACTCTATCCTGATTTTCTGACGGCCCGTGATCTGGCAGGATTTGTCGCACAGGCCAAGCAGTCGCCCGCCGGGCAAGTGGAAATGCTGGCCGAAATGCTGGGTGTAAACAAATTCTGGAAGCAGACAACGGGCACTTTTTCGAGCGGAATGCTTAAAAAGCTGTCGTTACTGTTGGCCTTGCTGGGCAAGCCTGCCCTCGTTTTACTGGACGAACCACTGACGACTCTCGACGTGGCTACAGCGGCTACTTTATTTGAGTTTATCCGGCAACTCACGACCAGTCAAAACGTTTCGTTCCTGCTCACGTCTCATCAGGACGTTAGCCTGACGGGGTTATCGATCACGAATGTCTGGCAAGTGGGCGATGGTGTTATTGTTCCGGCTACCTGATCGACAATGCTGACTACCCTGAACCGAATTTTTGTCGCCCAGTTCTACACCAAAAACGCCGGTACTTTTCTGGTGATTCTGCTGATTGCATTTGGGTTTTTAAGCAGTGTTGAACACAAAGCGCTGATCACTGCGGCTCTGGGTTCTCCGTTTTTTCTGGCGCTGATTTTTGTATTATGGGGATTGTATCTGCTAAAAACGATAGCCTTTACCCGTGAGCAGCTAACGGCCCCTGAACACCTTTTCCTGCAAACATTCTGGCTTCTGCCCACGCCCCAACGAGGTGTCATGTGGCTAATCATTCAAACCAGTTTGTTATTTCCTGTAATTGGGTATGCGGGCTGGATGCTGCAAATTGCCGTTTCTTACCAGCGATGGGATTCATTCAGCGCCATTGTTCTGTTTATTTTGGGATTGATTCTGGCCGGGTCGTTGGCGGCTGATTATCGGTTACGCCATCCGGCCCCCAGTGCTATTCGTTTGCCTCGACTGGCGCTGAAATTGCGGTATGAATTCTTTTTCCCAGCCTATTGGCTGAAACACGAACCCTTGTCTCTTTTACTGACGAAAGCCTTTTCTGGTCTGTTGCTGGCCGGTGTTTGTCGGCTTTATCCCACCGACGACTATGATCAGCGTTTACTGCTTATTGGGTTGTTGCTGGCCGTACTGGCCCATTCGCAGGTGGGAGGGCAGGTGAGTGCCTTTGAGCGTCGCTATTTGCTGATACTGAATAATTTGCCGCTGTCGTGGATTCAGCGGTTCGGGCGATATGTGCTCACCTATGGTCTGATCTGGTTACCCGAATTATTGATCCTGGTACGCAATTGCCCGGCTGAGGTCCGGCTCGATTATGTCGTGTGGCTCTGGCTGACCGGGTGGGGTTGGTTACTGTTGTTGCACAGTCTCGCCTATGGTCATGCTATTTTGCCCGAGCGCTGGCTGTCCGGCATATTTGCCGGATTTATTGGCGGCTTACTGATCATTATGTTTGGCTTACCTGTAGGCGCCTGGTTGGCCCTCGGATGGGCAGGTGCTGCTGGAAGCTGGTATCGGTCGTTTACCAGGCCAGTTGGGTAAGGCAGACGGGAAATGCAGTCCCCGTCTGCTTTACTTTGGGCTATTTAGGCCGTGAACGGCTTGCTTCTTTACTGATGGTGAACTGATCCTGAATCGAACCATCACCAGCAATCATTTTTGCGACCAGTTTATCGCCGTCGACTTCGATGTACATCGACCCGCCTGTCCCATCATACGAAACATCCATGGCATTATGCGGCCACTGGGCAGTACCCGTTTTTATGTGACCTCCACCCGCACCACCGTCTCCGTTCACCACATATATGGTCCCTTCGTTGGCAGTAGCTTTACGGTTTTTAACAAAAAAGGACTTCTTCTCAGCTGCATTCGAACCGGAGCTCAGATCCGTTTTTGCGCTGGCTGTAATATGCTGACTTGCATCAAAGGTAAGTTCGTCGCCGTAATGCCCTTTGAGTAGTCCTGAACGTTCATAGACGTGGCTATGGCCGCACATCACCAGATCAACATTAAACTGCTCCAGGACGGGTAGTAAATTCATCCGAACGTCCCGAAGCTGTTTCTCTGTGTCTGAGTCATGTGTGCCTTTGGTATAAGGCGGGTGATGCCAATAGGCAATGACCCAGGTAATGTTGGCATTGTTTTGGGCGGCTGTCAAGTCCCGTTTGAGCCACGCAAGTTGTGGGCTCCCTTCGCCAAATCGCACATTCGACGCTTTGAACGTACTATCGTCGTAACGATCAGAGTCCAGACTAACGAAGTGGATGTTACCGTAATTAAAAGAGTAATAGGACTCCGAGCCAGAAGGAACTCCTCCTGCTTCGGCGTTGGTGGGATGCGAAACAACCTGATAATAAGGGATGTCGAGGCTTACCCGCAAGTTGTTATTACCGGCGTAATCATGGTTGCCGGGCGTTGCAAAAATAGGCGTTTGCTTCATGAACCGATCGTTGCTATATCCCGTATCGGAACTGAATACATTCGCCTGATATTCAGAATCCTGCCCCCGGTTATAGGCATTGTCGCCAAGCCAGAGCCAAAGGTCGATGTAGGGATCGCCAATACTTTGCACATAATTTTTAAAGGCATTTTTTACGTTGTATTGCCGCGCCGAGCGATTACCAAAATCGCCCAATGACCAGATCCGCGTTTTCTTGGCTGTTCCTTCGGTCGGGAACGTATAAAAATAGTTCTGATCGCTGCCTTGTAATGAAGCCGTTGCGGTGCCAACCGAATAAAAATATTTCGTATTTGGTGTTAGGCCAGTCAGCGTGACTTCATGATCCGTGCGACTTTCGGTTTCACTGGTCGTTTTGGTAAGCTTTCCGGCCGAAGAACCAAAACGGACAACACCGACCGATGCCGGATTGGTGCGCCAACGGAATGTTATGCTGGTTGGCGTTGCTTTTTGCAGGTATGGACCCCGCACTAAAGTACCATCGGACTGCGCGTAGGCTGTCGTGATAAGCCCGCAAACCAACGTACAGAGCCGGATCAATTGAGTTATTCGTAACGACTGTATCATAGAGAATCTAAAGAGAGAACGTTCCATGACAAAGCTACCAGGATGGCCTGGAAATTCTGTTACCACTATGTAAACAAATAAGGATGGGCCATTCTCAAAAGCCTGTTTAGGATGAAGAGTCGAGACATTTGCCCGTTACTATTTCCAGAAATCCCAGGTTGCCAGAGCAATTTGAGCTATCACGGCCTCCCGCGTTTTCTCGTCCGCTTTTGAATCCGAAACAAATACGGCAAGGGCGATGTGTTGACCTGTCGGGAGTGTAATCAGACCTATATCGTTGGTCGCTGCGGTTACGCCGTCTACTGTCCAGGAAGTTCCGGTTTTATGGGCTACAACAGTCTCGGCCGGTAATTGGCCTTTCAGCCTATGTAGGCCGGTTTCTGTTTCAGTCATCAGGCGTAACAATAAAGCCCGGCTGGATTTGGACAGCCCGCGCCCTTGCTGAAAAAGACGCAACAACCCTACCACCTCCGTTGGTTTTGCCCAGTTGCGATATTGCACCGCGTTGTCTCCACCGATTTCTTTCTCCGTGTTTGCGATAATGATGTCTTTAATGCCCAGGCTTTTGAAATAAGCCATGATCGACTTTGGTCCACCGGCCAGACGCATGAGAACGTCACTGGCAGAACCGTCGCTTTCTGAAACCGAGTAGCGTAACAACTCGGATACGCTTACATCGGTGCCCTTCGGAAACTGGTCACGCATTGGGCTATGCTGCCTTTGGGAGACATACTCGGTCGTCTCAACACGTACTTTCTGGTCAAGTGTTAACTTCCCCTGATCAACCAGACGCAACACGGCCATGCCTATGGGCATTTTATAAACGCTTTGCATCGGAAACCGCTGATCACCCAAAAGGGCTACCGATTCGCCAGTTTCAAGCAGCATTGCCGCAACACCTACACGCCCCTGAGCGGTACCAGCGATTTGCTCGATCTGGTTGCGAAGACTGGCCGCTGATCTTCGATTGGATGACTGAGTTACCTTTTGTTGAGCGAATAGTGGAGCAGAAAAGAGTAGAACAATTGGAAACAGAAAATGCCGGATCATGAGGAATGGTTGGTTTCCCGCGAAATTAGCTGTTCCCAATGTACCGTGTATGTGGCCTCAGTAGATTTTTAGCGTTACTAAGTGAAGCAGTTATAGTGGTAAGCATAGAACTGTCGCATGGCGCTACGGGAAACGTTCCTATACTGGTCAGACATTGGAAGGAATTTATGTATTTATGCGCCTTTGAATAATTTATATTGATTAATAAATTGCTGATTATGAATTGTTTGACTGCTTGTTTGGTGTCGTTTTTGGTTACAGGTTTTGATACATGATAATCCGTCGATTATTTTTCAGGATTCTTCCGATAAAATCTTCCACAGAATGAAACCAGTTACTACTTTCTCATTGCTCTTTCCACTGGCTTTGCTGTCGGCCTGCACGACTCCTCAGGGCGATATCAGCCCACAGACTACTTCGCCAACCTCAATACAGACCCCTGCATCAGCGAAAATGGGTCGGGTCATACAAATCACGGAGTATTTGATAAGTACAGATGGCGAAAAAACAGTGACGCTAAATGGGAAAAAGCTATTGCTTAACTGGAGGATAAAGAATGATTACAACTACGATACCAATGATCGCCTGATTCGGCAACGAACGAGTGCCCGTAATAACCCGAGTTGGTGGGAGGAGCTTTCGTACCAGTATACACCTGACCTTATCCAGCGATACCAGAACTCTGAAAGCAAAGACTTATTGAATACATTGTTGTTGAACACAAAAGGATACCTGAAAGGTAATCTGGGTCCCGACGAATACGTGTATGATGCTGAGGGGTATCTGATAAGCTATACGGGTAATAATCAGCGGGATGCATACATCATAAAAAACGGTAATGTTGTTGCGAAGGAAACTGTCTATAGTTCCGGGCTGATTCAGAAGAATACCTATGAGTATGATCCAGGCAAACCCGGAATTCCTTCGCCACTGACATTCAGGGGGCAGCAAAGCCAGAATTTGCTCCTGAAACAAACGATGGTGTCAACCTCGCCTAACTCGTCTTCGCCGGAGACTACGGTATTCACCCATCAGTACGATTTTGATCAGCAAGGCCGTGCTGTGCGGGAGTTTGTCGTTTCGGATATAGATTCCAACTGGCCGACAAGTATTCGGGAATTTGTCTATCAATAAAGTTGGCTAACCCCACATTTGAACTGTTTCTAAGGGGTCATATTTGATTTGCAGCGGATATAACAGATCATTCTAGAGCTGAAACGAACGAAGCCCGCGAACAGGAGCCACACTGAGCTCCTGTTCGCGGGCTTCGTTGAAATAATAAGTAAGACCCCATCCCGGTTAACAGAATCGTATTCGATCCTGATTACGGAAACTTCGGAAACTTGCTGAAATCAGGTTTCCGTTTTTCGAGGAAGGCTTCTTTCCCTTCTTTGGCTTCCTCCGACAAATAATATAAAAGCGTTGCGTCGCCAGCCAATTGCTGAATACCAGCCTGCCCGTCGAGTTCAGCGTTAAACGATGCTTTGAGCATTCTGAGGGCAATTGGACTTTTCTCCAGGATTTTCCGGCACCAGGCAATCGTTGTTTCTTCCAGTTGATCGAGCGGCACCACTTTGTTTACCAGCCCCATGTCCAGTGCTTCCTGCGCATCGTATTGATCACATAAAAACCAGATTTCGCGGGCTTTTTTCTGACCAACAACACGAGCCAGATAAGAAGCACCAAACCCGCCGTCGAAACTCCCCACTTTAGGGCCGGTTTGGCCGAAACGGGCGTTGTCGGCAGCAATACTCAGGTCGCAGATAACGTGCAGCACATGACCACCACCGATGGCATACCCAGCAACCATAGCAACAACAGGCTTCGGAATCCGACGAATCTGCATTTGTAAATCCAGCACGTTCAAACGAGGAACCTGATCTTCGCCCACATAGCCCCCATGACCACGTATGGATTGATCACCACCGCTACAGAACGCTTCGCCACCTTCGCCGGTCAGGATCACTACACCAACTCGTTCGTCCTGGCGGGCCAGTTCCATGGCTTCCGACATCTCTTTGACGGTCAGTGGGGTAAACGCATTCCGTTTGTGCGGGCGGTTGATGCTGATTTTGGCGATGCCTTCGTAATAGCTGAATAGAATTTCCTGATATTCTTTAATCGGTTCCCAGGGGTAGTTACTTTGCATAAATAAAAGAGTGAAAGAGCAAAAGAGTGAAAGAGCGAAAAAGCGGCCCTTTCAATTCGCTCTTTCGCCCTTTTGCTCTTTTACTCTTCGAAAGAGACTTCATGATACTGCACATCCCACGTATGATCCGCCATCATGCGGACAGTGGCCAGGCAGCGTTCGAACGGAAACTTGCGTCCCCATTCGGTTGGACCAACCATTGATAGCAGGTCAGTTCCGTTTTTCCGTTGATAGAAGTGATAGGTATGCCCAACAACCGGCTCGAAGCTCATTTGAGCTGCGTAAATCCGTTCCGATATTTCAACGCGATGCCGAATGGCGGTTGCCTGCTCAGCCAGCAGTTGCATCTGCTTGTAAAGCTGACTTAGCTGCATGTCAGTTTGTTCGCGCATGGCCGCAACAGCCCGGCCGGTAATCCTACCTTTATCTTCGGGGCGGATTACGGCTCCGCCCGCCGTGTGTGCATACTCCAGAAGTCCGGGTGCTTCGGCAACTTTATCTGGAGAGATCGGATTGACAATTACTTTTGCTTCTTCCATACTGTTTGGGTAACCGCCCGGCGAGCGTCTTTGTTCGCTGTCGTTGAATGACAAAAAAAAACCATATTTACATCGCGTAAGCGATAGTATCCGCAAAATTACAACGAACCAACATGCAAAACACCTTACCCACAATGGACCGGCATGAGTTTTTTCGATTAGTCGGTACCAGCGTTGGTGTGATCCTGCTAACGCGTTGCAGCGCGGGCTGCTCGAAGGGCGATGCGGGTGAACCGGCGGCTGATCCTGACCAACTGGTTGATCTGATCCTGAATCTGAATGATAAGGTCAATGAAAATCTGAAAGTAAAAGGGGGGTATGTCGTTATTAAAAATGTAATCGTAGCCCAGACAAAAGACGGCAAATTCCTCGCTGTATCGTCAAAATGCACCCATCAGGGAACAGAGTTAGTTTACAAATCGGCTGAAAATCAGTTTTATTGCCCGCTTCACCTGTCGCGGTTTGATACCACGGGTAAAGTGGTGATAGGGCCAGCTACGCTACCCTTAAAGCAGTACCAGGTTGCCGATCTGGCCAATGGAAACCTGCGCATTCATACCTGATCAGAAATTGGATAACTAAGTACAGACTATGTCGGCGTGCAAAGCCTTGTGTCTCGACAATTGATAATGATAGTGAATCCTTTACTTCCTGATTCCTGGCCAACGCCCGATTCGGCCTACGAAGCCGAAACGCTGGAATTTTGCCAGGCGTGGTTAAGTGGTCAAACGAGTTTTATCCTGCATACATCCGGGTCTACGGGAACGCCTAAGCCAATTACGCTCACGAGGGCACAGATGCGAGCCAGTGCACACCTGACAGGCCAGACGCTTGGCCTGCAAATGGGCGATAAAGCCTTGGTTTGCCTCAACATTCGCTATGTGGCCGGGGTGATGATGCTTGTTCGGGGACTGGAGTTGGGTATGACAATGACGGTAGTCGAGCCATCGGGCAACCCGTTGGCAGCTTTTGAATCTGATCAAACTCATTTTGATTTCACGGCACTTGTACCGTTACAACTGCAAACTATCCTTGAGACTATACCGCAGAAATTGCCGATTCTGAACGAGATGAAGGCTATTCTGGTGGGAGGAGCGGCTACCAGCCCTATTCTTGAACGGGCATTGCAGGCAATCGATGCCCCTATTTTTGCGACCTATGGTATGACTGAAACTGTGTCGCATGTTGCGTTGCGTCGGCTGAACGGCCCAATGAAAAGTGATTTTTTTACCGCGCTGGATGGAGTCGTGCTGGGAACCGACGAGCGAGAATGCCTGCACATTACAGCGGCTGCCACCAAGTTCGAGCGAATTCAAACGAACGACGTTGTCGAATTGCTCCGTGAAGTAGAACCCAACCAATTCAGGCTGTTGGGCCGGGCAGATACCATCATTAATACGGGTGGCGTAAAAGTTCAGCCAGAGCAGGTCGAGCGAGTGGTGCAGGATACGCTGGCGTTGTTTGGTCAATCCAGTATCGGGCAGCTGGAAGCGATACCCCGGTTGTTTGTCGCTGGTCTGACCGACGACCGGCTTGGTCAGCGGATCGCTGTTATTTTTGAACAGAAATTACTGAGCAGCGACCAATTCGGGGCCGTTCAGGAAGCTGTTCGACGTCAGTTGGGTCCTTATGCAGTACCAAAAGCGCAGATCACCGTCAGCCAGTTTGCTGAAACACCTACTGGTAAAGTTGACCGAAACGCCACAATCGCCCGAATCCCTTAACTTTGGGGTCAGTTGTCCGGCACACAAAAAAGCATGTCCTTCACTAGTATTCAAATTCGCTACCAAACGGCCCGGTCGTTGCCCGCGCCCTACGCTTATTTTTACACGTTGACCGTTCGTGCGGCAGCGGATAAGTCGTTGCAGATTGACCTGTCAATTACCTATCCCGATCGCGACGATATTGACGATGACGAACTGATTGCCGAGGGGTATACGCGCGATGATGACTTTGGCTGGTCGGGCCGTCTGCCGAAAGCCTGGTGGCAAACGATGACGGATCTGGTCAACAAAACTCAACTAGTGCCCTCGAACGAAGACGCCCTCGGCGAAGACGATGATTACTGGGATATTACGCTTGAATCAGATAATGCTGGTGTTAGGCAGGGGAGACCTAAAAATGCCGATAGCTGGCAATACCTGGTGCAGGAGCTAATTCAGGCGTCGTATGAAGCAATCGGCCGCGAACGCCCGTTTGAACTTACCTACCTGGATTTTGCGAATCAGCAGGGCGAGCTGGAAGTTCGACTGACGGCTTCCTTTGCCGATCGTACGGTGAAAGTTGTACAAAGCCAGAATCGAAACGAATCGACAAAAACACAATCCTGGTCGGCCTTACAGCACATTATGGCTGAGGTATACAATCACGATTATGAAGATGATGAGGCTCAGCTTAAACGCCCTAGGCGCGACGGCCAGTGGCTCAATTTGGGAGGAGAGGAGTGGTATGATGTCAGTGAATTACCCGCGTTAATGAAGCTGTTTAGAAATCTGTGAGGTTATTCGGTAAAGGGTTTGTTATCTGATTTATAGCTGTTTAGTGCGTTAAGCCTCAGCTTTTCAGGTAATCGAAAGCGTCTAAAGCGGTAGGATACTATGCCCCGCTTTGGACGCTTTTTTTATTGGTCGCCCTATTCATGCGGTTATGACTTTCGCCGATAAGCGTGCCACGGTTATCAACTCGCCATTAGTAACCGTGGCACGCTTCTCGGCGAAAGTCGTAATTGCAATTAGTTGAAAAAAATAAGGTAAATATTTTTTCGTACGAAATATTTCCTACCTTTGCTTCATGAAAGAAACAAACGGAGATATTCCTGCTGAGCCAACCAAATCTGAACTCGAAATCCTTCAGGTTCTCTGGCAATCTGGGCCTTCTACTGTTCGGTTTGTGAATGATAAATTGAACGAGGAGAAACGGGCCGTACAGTATACCTCAACGTTGAAACTGATGCAGATCATGGCCGAAAAGGGCATACTGAAACGGGATGAAAGTAGTATGAAACATGTCTACAGCCCGGTTGACGAAGAGAAAAAAACGAAAGATTATTTACTGAAACGGTATGTCGATTCGATGTATAACGGGTCGGCTTCCAATCTGGTAATGCAGTTGTTGGGTAATCAAAAAACATCACCCGAAGAGCTACAGGCTATTAAGGATTTTCTGAAAAATCTGGATCAACGCTAACACATTCTTACATGCAGCCTCTACACACCTCACTCTCCGGGTGGCAACACCTAACCCAGGCTCTATGCCGTACACTAGTTCATTCGTTGTGGCAGGGGCTGCTGTTGGCTGCTGTAACGGCAATTGTGGTCGTATTGACCAGAAAATCCAGTTCTACTTTACGTTATCAGCTTTTTGCCTTTCTATTTTGCCTGTTTGTTATCGGTAGCGGTTTTACGTTCTATCTGCAATTCAGTCAGCTGGAAACCAGTCATTCAGCTTTAACGAATTTATCAAAACCAGCAAACACCAGCCGCTTTTCGTCCTACATGCCTGTTGATTTTCAGGAAATTGGTAGCGGAGCAACTGTTAGTTGGCTGATGGATTCAGTGGCTGCAAACGCTGCGTTGATTGTAACAATCTGGTTTATCATCTTCAGCGCCCGATTTGTGCAGGCCATGGCCAGTCTGGGGCATATTCAGCGAATCAGGCATCATAAAACGCACAAACCAACAGAACACTGGGCGGATAAACTCCGTGGACTGGCTCAAAAAGTAGGTGTGAAAAAGGCTGTTTTGTTACTGGAGTCAGAGTTGGTTAACGTACCGACCGTGGTTGGGTTACTAAAACCTGTCATCTTGCTGCCCATTGGGTTACTGGCTCAATTGCCGGTTCATGAGCTTGAAGCCATTCTGCTGCATGAATTAGCCCACATCAAACGAAAAGACTATCTGGTCAATCTAATGCAGAGTTTTGCCGAAAGTGTTTTCTTTTTCAATCCGGCGGTATGGTGGGTGTCGGCGCTGATTCGGGAAGAGCGCGAACACTGCTGCGACGATATGGCGATCGCCATTAGTGGCAATAAAACCTCGTTCATCAACGCATTGGTCGCTTTTCAGGAGTACAATCTGATTCGGCAATCGTTTGCGATGATGCTTTCCCGGAAACGTAATCACCTGCTGGAACGGATCAAACGAATAGTTTACAACAATAACCAACCACTAAATGCCATGGAAAAGATTTTTGTGACGTCGAGTATCGCCATTGCCGTTTTTGTAACGGTTGCTTTCGTCCCCTCGTCCTACCACCAGAAAATCAGGGAGAATTATGCCACAATCTTACCCGGTAGTCGACTGGTTAAACCGTCGTATAGTTCTGTGCAACCAGATACCTTGCCTAAAACGACGAGTATCGAGCATACTGAAATAGACAAGGCCGGAACGGGCACCTATAACATAACCAAAGACGGAAAGAAGTATCAGTTCATTGAGAAAAACGGCCTTATTTCCTCTTTGCAAATCAATGGCAAACAGATTCCAGATGATCAGGTAGCTACCTATAAAGCTGAAATCGATACGATTATCAAGGATTTAAAGGAAGCCCGGCGAATGGCCGAAATTGATCGTAAACAAGCCGAAAAAGCAAGAGGCCAGGCCGAGCTGGCCAGAAAACAGGCCGAGAAAGCAAAGGTCTATGCTGAAAGAGAGCATTTGTCAGCAATCGTGGCAAAACAGAAAGCCGAGCTAATGCAAATGCAGGCCGAACTAAGAACAGAAGATAAACAGGTTCGGGCGGCTATGGATAAGTTAAACTCCATGAAAGATGCCGATTTAGCTTACAAAAAGGCAGAACTTCAACTAGAACTGGATCAATTACGCGCACAGACAGCTAAATTAAGGGACGAGGCATTTTTAAAAGCCAAAATACAGCAGGATAAACTGCATGCCGGAAACGCTGATCACAACCTGGTTGAGTTACGCGAACATGCCGAACAGGTAAAACGGATGGCGGAGGATAACAGGAGCTTGGCTTTGATGGCGAAGCTCAGGGCCGAAGAAGCACAGGGAATGGCTCAGGTTGCCAAAAAACAGGCCGAACACGCAAGAGTAAGAGCTGAAGAAGCGAGAATCTATTTTGAAAAAACAACCCGTGGCGTCATCGACGACCTGATCAAGGAAGGAATCATCACCGATAAAAGCGATCTGTCATTCAGACTGTCAAATGATGAATTAGAAGTAAACGGAGTAAAACAACCCGAAGCGGTACATCAGAAATTGAAAGCAAAGTATGTGAATGAAGCCGGTTTCGAAATAATTTATAATCATAACGGTCGAACGGGCATTAGCAAAATGGCTAAATAATTTGACTATGCCGATAAGACCCGTAATTTGAGCCGATCAATACGTGTCTTATTGAATGATAAACTATCTGCTTGCTTTTCTGCTAATTACGGCAACGGTTGTACAGGCTCAAACAGCCACTAAGCCAAGAGCCCGTGATGCAGGCATACCATTCAATGGTACGCCCGGAGAATACAATGCCATTACCGACGTGCCGGGTGTATTGGTGGGTTATAAAACGCTCATCGAAGGAAAAGGAAAATGGATGCTGGGTAGCGGCCCGATCCGAACGGGTGTAACGGTAATATTGCCAGCTGGGAAAACGACTAAAAGTTACCCGGCTGGTTATTTTATTTTTAATGGTGATGGTGAAATGACCGGCATTCCCTACATCCATGATTACGGAACGGGTTGCGGCCCTATCGGTATTACCAATACGAATAGTGTTGGCGTGGTCAGAGATGCTATTGGCAGTTGGTCCCACCAACATTTTGCGTCTAAAAATCCCCTCGATTTTGCGTTCGGTCTGCCTATCGTCGGCGAAACCTGGGACGGTGTTTTGAATGATATCAACGGCTTACATGTCCGGAAGGAGCATGTTATGGCTGCGCTGGATGGTGCGTCGTCGGGGGCAATTCAGGAGGGTAACGTTGGCGGAGGTACGGGTATGATCTGTTATGCCTTTAAGGGCGGAACGGGTACGGCTTCGCGCGTGATAAAAATTGGCAATCAGACCTATACGGTGGGTGTATTGGTTCAGGCCAATTTTGGGCGCCGACCCGATTTGCTGATCGCCGGTTTGCCAGTTGGTCAGGAGATTACGGATCTAATGCCGGTGCTGAATGAGAAAGACGGCTCAATCATTGCAATCGTTGGAACGGACGTGCCCCTTGTTTCATCGCAGTTGAATCTGGTCGCTAAGCGCGTCACAATGGGTATCGCCCGAACAGGTACCTACGGAACCAACAGCTCCGGCGATATTTTTATGGCCTTCTCAACTCAAACAGCCGAACAGGACACGCTGACGAAGTTAACAACTTATCGATCAGTCGATAAGTCGAGTCTCGATGTTGTGTTTAAAGCAACGGTCGAAGCCACCGAAGAAGCTATTATTAATGCCCTGGTAGCTGCCGAAACGATGGATGGCATTAATGGTCATAAAGTGTATGCACTACCACACGACCGTTTGCAGCGAGTAATGAAAAAGTACAATCGCCTGGAAAAGAAAGACTAACGCGTTATTTTAAGTGCCAGACTTCGGTTGAGACCATGCCTCCTACGCAAGGCTGCCGTTTCTGAAGAGATAGACCGGCCTCCGCAAGAAGCCGTTGCCAATCAGCCAGTTGCGTAGTTCCTATGCCAGCCGTCAGTCGAAAAAAACGGATCATGGTCCACAGCAGCGTTTTTTGCCACCAGACATCTGTGACTACAAAGTCTGTAACCAGCCAGATCCCGTTGGGTTTAAGCGCATTTCGGAGTTGAGGTAGTAGTGTGGATTGTAACGTTTCTTCTGGGAAAAGATCGAGCAGAAAAGGCGTTATAACAATGTCGAATTGTTCGTCTTTGTGCAAATGCATGATCGTATCTACCCGATATTCGACCGTACCCAGGACTGCTTTCTGGATTATTCGCTGACTGGTCAGCGCTACCATTTGAGCCGACGCTTCGAGGTAAAGAACCCGTCTCGGATTCCGCTCCACCAAAAGCTGTTCGAGCAACCAGCCAGTGCCACCACCTGCCAGAAGCACCGATGCATTTTGCGGAATAGTAGGTAAAAAGACAACCTGCGCCTGTTGAAGTTTTCTCCCAAATACCACACTTGCCAGTAAATCATAAACGGGCGCAATCCAATCGAAAGTAGAGGAAAATCGGGTTGTTTTTCCCATTGATTAACTTGACAAAGTGTTTAGGTACAGTAGTAGTACTCTTCCACTTTATAATTTATACGTAATTACAAACCTATAAGGTTTCAAAAACCTTATAGGTTTAACTTAGCCGAGCACTAGTTCGTCAAATGTTGTCGTATAAGCACGGGCATATCAATACTTGTTGATGCATTGCCCTTCAGACTAAACGAACAGAGTAGTCAGGCCATAATTCGAGATTCTGTGTATTTAAACGCTAGTTCGCTGATTTAGCAGGCACAGGGAAATCAGAATTAACGATATTTTGGGATTACTTTGCGTAATGCCACTTATATAACAAGATTATGCTTCAGTATATCACTTGGAACATTGATCCTGAGATCATTCGTATCGGCTCCTGGCCCCTTCGGTGGTATGGGTTATGCTTTGCCGCCGGATTTCTGATCGGACTCCAGCTAATGACGTTCATCTTCAAGACAGAGAAAAAACCGCTATCTGATACTGATCCACTATTTATAACGATGGTCGTTTCAACCATCTTAGGTGCAAGGTTAGGTCATTTTCTTTTTTACGAGCCTGCCATGTTTCTGCACAACCCATTAGGGATTATAACCCCTCCTTTCGCTGGTCTTGCCAGTCATGGAGGCATAATAGGCATTAGTATTGGTTTGTGGCTCTATTCTCAACGTGCATCCAGCAAGGCGACTGGTCAAACGTTTTTATGGCTCACTGACCGCGTGTGTATCATAGCTGCCCTTGCCGGAGCTTTTATCAGGTTTGGCAATCTGATGAATTCAGAAATTGTTGGTAAGCCAACCGACGTACCCTGGGCTTTTGTGTTCTTGCGGAATCAAGAATTTAGTCAGGTAGCCCGTCACCCAGCCCAACTCTACGAATCGTTATCCTATCTGGTGCTGTTCTTTCTGCTACTTTGGTACTGGAGAACGTATCGTACCCAATCGGCACCAGGTACGATGTTAGGAATATCTTTAATCTGGGTATTTGGCCTACGGTTCCTCTGGGAATTCTTCAAAGAAAATCAGGTTGCTTTTGAAGACAGGATGAGCCTGAATATGGGTCAAATTTTGAGTATACCGGCTGTTTTAGTTGGCTTATCTCTGTTGCTGAGAAATTTTATCAGACCCACTCTGTTCGTTCCAGTGGCATTAGTAATCCAGTCAACTAGCCTTTGTTACCGTTGTGAGCACACATCATCATTACCCGATTCGAGTAAGGATCATCAGTCAAGTTGGTCAAATGACTGCGACGTACTCACTATTAATAAACAAGCTTTCAACATAAGACTTTTACAAGATCACATAGCAAATCTGAAACGGCCTGATTCTAAAGTCAACCACATAATTTGACGGTAGTGACTGTTTGCTTAGTTACACAGTTTGCAGGTGGCCTCTGGGAGCCATCCTAGAGTTAAGACAGATCCAACGGAAGAAAAATCAAACAGACAAGCTTACTGCAAAGTCGTGATGCCAGCATCCATGACGTTGGGATGGTCAGTTACTGTCATGACTTTTTTTGCCTACTCAGGCTATTAAAAATGCCTTACAGCGTGATTTGGAGGCTTTTTATAACAAACCCGTCGGATGGTGAAAATTTTTACTGAAAATGTCCTGTTTGCTTTAAGGGTTTTGGATAGGTAAATGTGTCTTTAAGTTAGAATGGTTATTAGTGAGCATACGATTAATCAATTACAACATGCAACTAATCAGTACCTGGCAAACTGACGCAGTGACCGAATCAGTACCTTTATCGACTATGGACGCATCATCACCAGATGAGCTGGAGCCGTTGGCTACCGATAAAGAACTGTTTATCCGCCGAACGTTCAAAACCGACGCCCAATTGGGTTGCGAGTTGCTTTTTCGGCAGCATTATGTCGCCCTTTGCAGTCATGCTGTGCGTTTTGTGGGGTCAAAAGCTGTTGCCGAAGACCTGGTCGCCGATATGTTCTGTCAGTTTTATGAACAACAGATTTTTAGCACCATTACCACTTCTTACCGGGCTTATCTCTACAAAACCATTCGGAATCAGGCCTATAATTACATTCGGCAGACATTCCAGCGCGATGTATCGCTGGAGGAAGCCCAGTATCAGACCACAAAGGAGCACCAGCAACCAGACGCCATCACCCAGTATGATGAACTCTATCAGGATGTAGAAAAAGCGATCGAGTCCTTGCCTGTACAGCGCCGACGCATTTACCTGATGTACCGCTTCGAAGGAAAGAAATACGGAGAAATTGCCAGTGAGCTTGGCCTTTCGGTTCGAACGATTGAAGTACAGATCCGGCTGGCCAGTCATGCGCTGAGGGAGTTATTGAAAGATCGTTGGTTTCTTCTGAGCATCAGTGTATTAGTTGATTTTTTCTAACCTGTATTTAAGGGTTTTCCAACACCAAATGTGTCATCCTACTAAATACTCCTGGACATGAATCAACTCGTCAATAAACAACTTATTTTCGACTCATTTGCGGGCAAGGCAACTACCTTGCAGCGGAAGCTGATCGATGAATGGTGTGAAGATCCTCGCCATGAAGAACTATTTTATGAGTGGCTGGAAGAATGGGAGCAATCTCATTTGCAGTACGTAGCCGATCAGCAAAGCGCGCTAACGAGCTATACCAATTTTTTAACCAGTGATCGCCCGACGGACGTGCAGGCAGGTGAAGCAATACGTATGGCATTACCCACGCCTACACGTCGAAACTGGTTGCTTTGGGCAGTAGCGGCCTCCGTTGCCATCATGGTGGGCAGCTTTACGTTTCGTCAGCAACTACTGAATAAAAATTACGAAACTGCGTATGGTCAGACGCGCGTCGTTCAACTGGAAGATGGCAGCCAGGTAACGCTCAATGCCAACTCCACTTTACGAGTACCTCGGTTTGGTTTCGGACGCGAAACCCGCCAGGTTTGGCTGGATGGTGAAGCGTTATTTTCAGTTACACACATGGCTAACAATCAGCGATTTGTGGTCAAAACCGACAATGGGGCCGATGTTGTCGTGCTGGGTACAGAATTCACATTGTATGCCCGACCTCGGGGTACGCAGGTCGTGCTGCAGCGAGGGAAGGTTGAACTCCATTATCAGCAGGCAGGCCAGGGCGAACAACAGGTAACCCTCAAACCAGGTGATCTGGTTAACCTGAAACGCAATGGCGTTGCCCGTCTGAAGCCAATCCCGCAACCGGCTAACTATGCGGCCTGGCGGGACCATCGGTATGTCTTTGAGGAGACCTCACTCAAGGAAATTACGTATCTGTTCCAGGAAAATTTTGGTATGAGCCTGGAAATTTCCGATCCCGAAACGGCAGCGCTGACGTTATCGGGTGCCTATCCGGCTCAAAGTGCGGATGACTTATTATCCATTATTGCCGAAGCCTTAAACATTCGGATTACCCGGCAGGGCGACAAAGTGCTGCTGGCTCCCCAACCTATTTAACCCTTCTTGTATGCTTTCCTGTTTTACTGGCCTTCCAACGCTGGGGCTGGTAGTTTGCCTGACTTTTTCCGGTCAATCAGCTACTGCTTTGCCCGTTTTCGCCCCGCAGCCGATTCATTCGCCTGCCAGAGTTACCGACAATACGACACGATTATTAACCGACGCCCTGAAAGATCTCAAACAACTTTTCGGGGTAGATATCCTGTATGGCGATCAGCTCGTGCGGGGTCTGGTCGTACCGACCAATATCATTGATCAGAAAGTCGACCTGGAAGAAAACCTGAAAATGGTTCTCAAGAATACCGGGCTTCGCTATCGTAAAGTAAAAAACGGGGCTTATTTAATAACTGGACATCGGGTAGATAAAGGCCTGTCTACCAGTATAATAGGTTTGCCAGGTGTTAGCGCCACCGGATCATTGACCAGCCTGGAAACAACGGACGTCAACGCAAAGCCGGGCTTGTCCAATGCAGTCTCGGAGAAGAATCTACAGGCAATTGACCAGGCCATTGCTGGGCAGGTTATCGATGAAAACAAGGCTGGATTACCGGGTGTCAATGTGCTCTTGAAAGGGACAACTCGAGGAACTACAACGGACGTCGACGGGAAATTTAAACTGACTATCTCGGAAGGAGGGAATGCTACTCTGGTTTTTTCGCTGGTGGGATACACGTCTCAGGAAATCGCTATCGGCACGAAGTCGACGATCGATATTCAATTAATGCCCGATAATAAAACCCTAAATGAAGTCGTCGTCGTCGGGTATGGAACCGTTAAGAAAAGTGACATTACTGGCTCGCTGGGTTCGGTGTCGGCCAAAGAATTGACGGCCTATCCAACCATTAATGCCGTTCAGGGACTACAGGGACGCACTCCCGGTGTACAGGTTTTACAGAACTCGGGCGAACCCGGTACAACCCTGAGTGTACGCATTCGGGGCGGTAACTCATTGCAAGGAAGTAACGAACCGCTATATGTCGTAGATGGCTTTGCCTTGTCGGGTGCGCCAAACGCCATCAGTCCAAACGATATTGAATCGATGGAGGTCCTGAAAGATGCCTCGGCAACGGCTATCTATGGCTCCAGAGGGGCGAATGGTGTTATCATCATTACAACCAAACGCGGTAAAGCGGGCAAAACCCAGATATCGCTGGATAGTTATTATGCTGTGCAGCAGGTAAATAAAAAAATAAACCTGATGAACGCTCAGGAGTTTGCTACGTTAGCCAACGAACGGGCAATCAATGATGGCTTTGCCCCTTATTTTACCCCCGACCAGATTAGTGCCTTTGGGCGGTCACCGGGCACCGATTGGCAGGACGTTATCTTCCGCCAGGCACCGATGCAGAACCATACGCTGTCGGTAACGGGAGGAAATGAGAATACGCAATATGCGGTGTCGGGCAATTATTTTGGCCAACAGGGTATTATTCGGGGCTCAGATTACAACCGGGAAAATTTCCGTGTCAATCTGAATCAGAAGCTGGGGGATAAAGTCCGCCTGTTCTATAACGCGGTACTGACCAATACGGATCGCTCCCAGTTGTTGAACGACAACGGACAGAAAGGCAGTACAGTAATATCGGCTGCGCTGGGTTCCCCACCCACTATTGCTCCCTATGATAATTTGGGTAATTACAGTTATGTGAAGCCCTATGCGTTCAGTCCTAACAGCCTGGAGAATCCACTGGCGCTGGCCGAAGCCCGGCACCAGAAAAACAACGAAGTCTATATCCTGACCAGTGCCGCAGTTAGTTATGAGCCCGTTAAAAACCTGACCCTACGCTCATCGATCGGTATCGAAAATAGCTCGATCCGGGGCGATTTTTATTCCCCGGCTGTAATTTCAACGACCCCCGCCGGTTCGGCAACTATTACCTACGGCAGTCGGGCCAATATCCTGAATGAAAATACGGCTACGTATATGCCTCAACTTCCAGCCAATCACGAGTTAACGCTATTAGGAGGTGTTACGTATCAGCAGGAAAAAAGCCGTTCGTTTGCAACCAGTTCTACCGGCTTCAATTACGAAGGACTGGAATCGGAGAATATCGGCGTAGGGAGCAATCCAGGTGTACCGACCAGCACTTCCTACAAATGGGCACTTTTCTCCTATCTGGCCCGCGCTAACTATTCCTATAAAAGTCGGTATCTGCTGACGGCCAGTATTCGGGCAGATGGTTCATCCCGCTTTGGCGTCAATAACAAATGGGGCTACTTCCCCTCAGCGGCCTTTGGCTGGCGTATCATCGATGAACCATTTGCCCAGAATATACGAACCATTTCAGACTTAAAACTTCGTCTTTCTTACGGGATCACGGGTAACACGGCTCTTTTGCCCTACCAGACGCTGTTTACGTTAAGCCCCGTCAACACGGTCTACAATGATCAGCTTTACGTGGGCCAGTTAACGGGTTCTTTGCTCGTCAATCCTGATCTGAAATGGGAGTCGACCGGGCAATTTAACGCGGGTTTGGACATTGCCATTTTACGAAACCGGTTTTCCTTAACCCTCGATTACTACCAGAAAAACACGCGGGATCTACTGGCTACCGTACCGCTTCAACAATCAACCGGCTACACCAGTACCATACAAAATATCGGACAAATTCGTAACAGCGGCATCGAGTTGGGGTTAAACGCCAACCTGATCAATAGGAAAGCCATCAAGTGGGATTTAAACGTCAATTTTACCCGGAATCGCAACGAAGTGGTTCAACTCGCAGGCGGAAGTGATGTGTTTGGCACACTCCTGCAACAGCCACTGTCGGTAGCCGTTAACCTGATCCGGGTTGGCCAGCCCGTGGGGGTTTTCTATGGGTATCTGGAAAACGGTCTGGATGAAAAAGGGGCTATTAAATACCAGGACCTGAATGGGGATGGGGCTATTACCCTGGCCGACAAGACCATTATCGGCAATCCGAACCCCAATTTTCTGTATAACTTCAACACAAACATTTCTGTCAAAGATTTCACCCTTACAATGTTCTGGCTGGGGAAACAGGGCGGAGATATTTTCAATGCCAACTTGACCAATCAGGCCAGTAGCATGTACTTTGGCGAAAACCAGATTAAAGATGTCTTCGATAATCACTGGACAGTGGCCAATCCAAACCCCAACGCCAGGTATCCGAAGATCAGCGCCAGTACATCCTTTAAGGAGTCGAATCGATTTGTAGAGGACGGTTCCTTCCTGCGCCTGAAGAATATACAATTGGCCTACAATGTACCAACAACCAAATGGGATTTGAAATGGCTCCGCAGTGCGCAGCTCTATGTGAGTGGCCAGAATTTGCTCACGTTTGCCAACTATTCCTGGTTTGATCCGGAGGTCAATACGCTGGGAGGGGCTTCCTCCATTTCGGTGGGCATCGACCAAACCGGCTACCCCTCCGCCCGTACCTATACGATTGGTGCCCGCATTGGTTTCTAAACCCTACTTTTCTGCCAACAAGCCATGAGAAAAAATATTATATTCTGTCTACTCAGTACGAGCCTGCTGACTTTTTCCTGTAAGGAAATACTAATCGAAAAGCCCGAAAGTTTGTTGGCCACGACGAACTTTTACAAAACGGCGGCTGATGCTAACTCGGCAATCAGTGCGGTATCCAGTACACTCCATACCACTACGTTATACGGTTTCCGGTATCTGGCTCATACGACTGCTCTAGAGGATTATGCATCCGGACAGGGATTTTACATTCCTATGTCGCAGTATCAGATTACGACACCCATCATTGCCGTAACGGATCAGTTTTGGGCGGGATTTTACAAAACCATCGATGCGGCCAACCTGGCACTGAAGTACATTCCCGCTATTTCGATGGATGAAACGCAAAAGAAACAGTTACTGGGTGAAGCCTATTTTCTACGGGCGCTGGCCTATTATAATCTCGTCAAAAACTTTGGCGGGGTTCCTGTTCGGACTCAACCAACACAGGATCTGACGGCTGTTGGCGGCAAGCGCGAAACCGTCGAGACTGTCTATGCACAGATTATAGCCGATTTAAAACTAGCAGAGACCAGCCTGCCCCTGACACAATCGCTTGCCGGTAAACCCACCTCAGGCTCAGCAAAAACGATGCTGGCGGATATTTATTTAGTGCGGGAACAATGGGCTAATGCCCGCGATAAAGCCGAGGAGGTTATTGCGTCGGCAGCTTACTCGCTGGTTACTATAAAGCAGTCTGCTGATTTTGAGAACATTTTTGGCGCTGGTGTTGTCACGACGGCCGAAGAAATCTTCTCCATTAAGTTTCAGCGGAGTGTGGCCGCGGGTTCGGCGCTGCCTCAATTCTATCATCTGCCGACCAGCCTCTGGGCCATAAACGGCTTCGGTACGTTCTTCGGTTTCCCAACCTACCCGCTACTGCGCGACTGGGCCGACACGGATTTACGGAAAGGGTATAATCTGTATACCGCAGGACCCAACAAAGCAGGCACTATTGTTGCCAACAGCGCGACACAACCCATTCGATTTGGAAAATTTAAAGATACAGGTGCTCCGGCTTCGATAGCCAGTGGCAACGATTTTCCAATCTACCGCTACGCCGATGCCTTGCTGATTTATGCGGAAGCGGCTAGTCAGGCTAGTCAAGGGCCAACGGCGCTGGCGGTGGAACGACTGAATATGGTTCACAGAAGGGCCTATGGCTTTGCGCCGGGAAGCCCGTCATCGGTCGATTTTACGTTAGCTGGTCAGACAGCGGCCACGTTTCGGGATTTAGTCCTGAAGGAACGGGCTTATGAATTTATCGCAGAAGGTAAACGCTGGTATGATCTCGTCCGTACGGGCACCGCCAAGTCAGTCATTAAAGCAGCAAAAGGTATCGACATTCCAAATTCGGTCTTACTAATGCCGATTCCCAAGCAGGAAATTGATAATAATCCGGATATTGCCCCGACAGATCAGAATCCAGGTTATTAAATCCTACCCTCAACTTAGCTAACAGCATGATTAATCGCATAAACACCCATTTTTGGGGAAGTCTGCTCCTGGTACTTTTGGGCTTTCCGGTAGTTGCTCAATCGCAAAAAGCACCGAACATCATTGTTATTCTGGCCGATGATTTAGGCTACGGCGATTTGGGGTGTTATGGTCACCCAACTATTTCAACGCCAAATCTGGACCGAATGGCCGTCGAAGGCATGCGCTTCACGGAGTTTTACTCGGGCGCTGCCGTTTGTACACCCAGTCGGGCGGCACTGCTCACCGGTCGGCTTCCGGCTCGCACGGGTGTGTACGGTAAAGGGGATGTATTCCGGCAGAATTCGGCCAGCGGTTTGCCCCTGAGCGAAGTAACCATCGCCGAGATGCTTAAAGAGAAAGGCTATGCAACCGGATTGGTTGGTAAGTGGCACCTTGGCCATCTGCAGGAGTTTTTGCCGACCCGGCAGGGCTTCGATTACTGGTTTGGTACGCCCTACTCCAATGACATGGGGAAAGTCTTTACGACAAGTAAAGCGGGTGTTTATGGCATACCGCCCGGTCCTCGTGCGAACGCTCCGGCTTTGCCCCTGTATAAAAATGAAACCATCATTGAAGAAGAACCGGATCAGCATTTTCTGACCAAACGCTATACCGATGAGGTCATTCAATTCATCAAACGGAGCAAAGACAAACCGTTTCTGATGTATTACGCCAGTAATTTTCCCCATACACCCCTGTATGCCTCGCCCGATTTCGAAGGGAAAAGCCCTCGTGGTTTGTACGGTGATGTGGTTGCGGAGTTAGATTGGAGTGTGGGGCAAATACTGAAAACGCTGAAGGAACTTAAACTGGATCAGAACACGCTTGTTGTTTTCACCAGCGACAATGGTCCCTGGCTCGTTCAGAAGGATCACGGCGGCTCAGCGGGCCTGCTGTATGAAGGTAAAAATTCGACCTATGAGGGCGGAATGCGCGTTCCGGGTATTGCCTGGTGGCCTGGTAAAATTAAAGCAAACGTGACCAGTAACGCTCTTATGAGCAATATGGACCTGCTCCCAACGATTGCTGCGGTGGCAAAAGCAAGTTTGCCTAAAGACCGGGTACTGGATGGAATTGACCAATCCGGTGTACTGTTTGGTCAACAAGAAAAAGCTCGTGAAATGCTGCCGTATTACCTGAATGAGCAGGTTTATGCAATCCGTAAAGGTTCCTGGAAGGCCCATTTCCTGACCCACGCATCCTATTCACCAGCAGCCCCGGACGTACACGCGACTCCGTTACTCTACAATATCGATAATGACCCCAGCGAAAAATATGACCTGGCCAAAGACTATCCTGAGATTGTGGCGGATTTGACCAAAGAATACGAAAAGCAGAAAACGTCCTTTACCCTTCCGCCTTCAGAAATCGAGAAGGTGCTTCCTAATCCGCAAAAACAGAATTAAGGGATGTATCGGATAAAGACCATTCGCTTAATTTAAACCTATAAGGTTTTTGAAACCGCAATGGCGGCCCGGCTTATAGGTTTATAATCAACCCCATTCATGACTAGTACGTATAAACTATAAATTGGTAGAGTACCAGTCGATAGTGTTAACTGCCCTTTTATTGCATGAGAACTCTGATTGCAATAGGAGAAGGAGGCAGTACGAAAGGACTTCTTGCTGTTTTACGGCTTCACCAAACTGATCATGCTGTGCTGCCACAATCACTTGATTTCGATTATAATAACTCTCAACTACAACCAGTCATCTACGTTTTTTTAACAGGCGCTTACCATTCATGATTATTGATTTCGCCGTGCCGACTCAGAAAATATGACAAAATTTGCGCAGGTTCTAAGTAAAGACGCAACCGTTTACGCATGGGAGAAATAAATTCGGCTACGATAAGCACAAAGCAACACTTTGTTATTCTGGATGGATTGCGCGGAGTGGCAGCACTGGCCATCGTAATCTTTCATTTCATGGAGTGGGTGTATCCCGATCCCAGCCGGAATTTTATCGCCCACGGTTTTTTAGCCGTCGATTTTTTCTTTTGCTTATCGGGCTTTGTCATCGGCTACGCGTATGACGACCGAATCCGTCTATTGGGGCTCGCAGCGTTTTTTAGACTACGATTGATTCGATTGCACCCCCTTGTCATTTTAGGATCGGTACTAGGTTTGCTGGGGTTTCTGTTCGATCCGTTTGCGGCTCAGCCCGGTTTAATTGGTCGGGCAAACCTATTGCTGACCTTTGTTTGCTCGATATTCCTCATTCCGTTGCCCATCATGAAAGAACGGGCTTTCAACCTGTTCAGTTTTAATGCGCCAGCGTGGTCATTATTCTGGGAATACATGGCCAATATCATTTATGCCCTTGTATTATACCGGATCGGCCGTCGCTATCTGTCCGTATTCATCGTACTGGCGGCAGTAGCACTCTGTTTCGTTAGCTACCGGGCAGGAAATCTGTTGGGCGGATGGGCAGGGTCTAACTTCTGGGATGGCTGTGCCCGTGTAGCGTACTCGTTTCTGGCCGGGTTATTCATTTACCGGGCCAACTGGATACTGAAGAATAGCCTTGGCTTCACGGGTGTGGCGGGACTACTTATTCTGGCATTTCTCGTGCCCTTTACCCGATGGAACTGGTTGGTCGAACCGATCATTGTGCTATTCTATTTTCCAGCCCTGATTGCGGCTGGAGCAGGGGCTACCCTATCGCCTGGACTTAAAAAATTGTGTGTGTTCTCGGGCAAACTTTCCTATCCGCTCTATATGACCCACTACGGGGCTATGTGGATCTTCGGCAGCTATTTGGCCAGTCAGAAACCGGATACGCTGCATCTGTCACTGATTGTGGTAACCGGGGGCATTTTACTTGTTGTATTCGCCTATCTGGTACTGGTGCTATATGATGAGCCCATTCGACGTTATTTAGCCGGCCGTCGGTAGCCGGAACCTATGCTATGAAGTGGGCCACATGACTGGTAAATTAGTTGTGTAAAGCGTATAGCGCTAATCCACTAGTTTTGTGGTGATTGGGGTGTCGCTTTTCTTTTCTTTACGTCAATTGAGCAACTTCAAAATGCATTCCATCCAGGCGGCTTTTAAAATGCCCTCCCCAGAAAAAACCGTGTCTGTTGGCAATGGGTACAAGTTCGCGCACACACCCCGGCTTGCCCACTAAGGCTGGCGTAGTCCCAAGCTTATTCTGGGCTACATTGATATCGAAAGCTGTTCCGAATGCATGGTTACTCAGGGTTGTTCTGCTCCCTCGGATAAATCGGGGGACAAATGAACCACCATAACTTAACACTCGATCAATCAAACCCGCGCTCTCCCACTCCGCCCACATGTCCTGAAGTTGTGGCACGGCGAGTCGATGAAACGGAATCGTTCCAGATGCCGGTGCGCCAGGTATACCGGCTAGTTGTGAAATAGTTACGTTTACAATATTGTTATCTTGCCAATTTCCCAGAATCTTAATATTCTCGGGGTTCCCAGGAACAGGAGCGGACTCAAAGGTGAATTTTCCAAACAGATCCTGACGTGCTTTCAGGCCAATTAATGCCGGAAAATCGGGTCGTGGGGGCCAGTTAGGCCCTTCCATTGCGGTATCTACATTGGTAAGTACGGGGAAATTCAGTTGCATGGCTATCCCCACCGTTTTGTCGCCTACGACTCCATCAGGAAGGAGTCCATGCTGTTGCTGAAAAGCCACTGTAGCTTCATGAGTTCTCGGTCCGAAATCACCATCGGCTTTACCTATTTCAAACCCCTGCCCAATGAGAAAAAATTGCCATTTTTTAACATCAGCGCCGTTACTGCCTTGTTTGAGTACCTGCATATGTTTACTTGTTTTAATTATGAATGACTGTTCGGCAACGGTTAGAAAGGTTTCGCCAAATTTGAGGGGCTGTTAATTTTTTTTATTTTTTTATTTAGTGCCCGGATGCAATCACCCCACTTCGCTTTATTGAAAAAGTCAACCGGCGATAGGTTAAAGTCCTTTTTAAGGTCAGTTTTTATACATTCCATCACATACATGCCAAGCGCCCGATAGCTTTCAAACTGGCTTTCGCTGAAAAACTGATCGCCTGTGGATTCATGCGGAAAGGCTTTCTGAACTGATGCATAATTGAAGATATCGCGAGGCTCCTGGCCGTAGAAGGCGGGTTTGATGTACAAAAGAATCCCATCCGTTTCCGCAAAAGTCAACGGGCTATCTTCTTCGATGTTGGTGATGCCAGCGTTTGATTTTGATCGTTTCGCTTTCGTTCCACTCCTGGCAGGAATTCCGCAAGGGCCTTCCGAATAGCGGATCCGACCAATAGCCAGGTATTTTTTGGGTTCGGAAGTTACAAAGGTGCGTGCGTAGATATCAAACCCCAACGGAAAGTCGATTGAGATTCCCAGATCGATTCGTATTTTCCGAATGGCATTGCCGAGGTCTTCCAGCGTACAGGTTCCATCGCAACCGGCGTCGGAAACGACAATCACCCGATTCCGGCGAAGTACCATTTCATACAAACCCAGGTTTTCAAAATGCCCGCCATCCGACAGATAAACATACGGGTTGACATCGTCGGTATTGCCCGTCATTTCGTCAAGAATTGGCTTAATGGTCAGCGTTGGCGACGATTTGTGGAACGTTTTGTCGCCCGCGGGCCCCGGATTGCCTAGCCACCAGCCCAGCCGAACATTGAACAGTGTCATCAAAAAACCAATCACCGGGGAAGAATGATAGCCCTGATTTGGGCTCGCAGCCGCACCGGAAATAGTCATCGCCGTTCCCAGGGTTATCCCTTTCTTCCCGCCATAATAGCAATCATCTTCATCGGGGTCCGGACAGCCTTTATTATCTTCCAGAAACGTGCGCCGATAACCCAGATATAGAGCGCCCCCATGAAGGGGCGAAACAGTGAATGACTCGGCCTTACGCTCCTGCCACGCCAGATTCTTTCCGGCTACCAGATTTAGGGCAATGTTGATGATATGGAACGGTACTTTTCGGTTTATATCTTTTTCGGAGATTGTTCGGGCATAGGAGTTTGGCGGACGCATACAGCCCATATAGATATTGTCGGTTTCATCAAAGCCCGTAAACGGATCTGGCTGGCGTTCGCCGGGTGGACGGGAAGCGCCCAGATAGGCTCGAATCAGCCGCATGCGATAGAGGGCATGCAGAGAAAACTTGTTCGTATTGATTGGCCAGCCTAACAACCCACCCGCCACCGTAAGCCCTACCATGACACTAAGTGGTACAATCGGGTTGACACATGCCAATTCTCCGGCATTGAATTTAAGTAGGTGATACTGGTTAATGTCAATCCAGGAGATAACCCATCGGATCAAAATCATGTCGAGCAGCGACAGTAAAATGAACAGGCTGATGGCAGCGATAATAGCCACCACGGGTAAAGTCAGGTAGGGAATCAGTCGGCTAAGGGCACTTGGCGCTCCTTTGTTGGCGTCCTTCTCTTTGCCCGCCGTTTTCGAACTTTGTCCCAATAGCGCGGTCAAAATCCCCGACCCCAGTCCAACACCGGCCGTTGTGGATATTCCAATGGCTCCGGCAAGTTGATTCGCCAGATTCAGCCCGTGCAGAACGAGGCCCATAGTAACCAGCCAGCCGGACGCCAGGATCAGCAACCAGGCACTGTAGCGGGCTGTCCATTCGCGTTCACCATCATCAGTCATCACGCTCATTAATCCCTCAAACACATAACCCGCCAGCAGCAACGAAATCGTGTATCCAGGTACGGCTAGGCAGGTATAGGCAATCCCGTCGGCGATATGCACATAACTTGTATGCAACAGTTTGGCTGTCAGTAGCAACAGAAACCCAGCGAAGGCACCGGTAAAAATGACAACAACTGGTTCCAGCAAGCGCTTCCACCATTGCTTCTTTTCCTTTTTCCGCTCCTGCGACTGAAAAGGAATCGACCCAGCCCAGCCCAGAAAATGCGCGACTGTGGTTCCTCCCATAATGACCCAACCACCCCAGGCGAAAATATCCAGACCATCGGGGCCGTTTAGTTTCAACGACTCTCTCAGACCCATCAGAAAATACGATGTTTCGGGATTCAATTGCTCAAACCAACGCCAGCCCAGCATCCAGCAAATGATGGCAAGCGCTAAAGGAAGCAGGCAAAACCACAGAAAGGCTGACTGATCTCGCTTTGATTCGACCTGTTGCTCTTTCTTGTAAACAGCCTCTGAACGGGGTCGAAACGCATGGACAAATCCAGTACCAATAATCGTACTTAAAGCACCCAAAGCCACGATAGCAGTTATCCAGTATGGCGCATTGCTCATGTTGAGTTCGACCAGCGATGCGATGACCCACGGCAAGGCGGTAAATGCAGCCAGCAGGGGCAGAATGATTAGCCACAACAACAGCAGATTACGCAGGTAAATCGCCCCTAACGTCCAGCTATCTGCCGAAAATAGCCCCAGCACCGGGCTCAGGTAGTTGCTATATCGACGAAGGTGACGCACCGGAATAGCCTCGGGCTCAAGGGGCGATTCGGCATGCTGCCGTAATTTTTCATTCACTGCCTGAAACCCTTCATTATGAATCCAGGCGCTGAGCCAGCTCCCCAGATAGCCACCTCCCGACACTGTGGAGAGGTACGTAAATTTATCCAGCAGGTCAACTTTGACGAGACCTTGTAAAATACCCATCCCAAAGGTGGCGCTTCGAATACCCCCGCCGGAAAAACAGAGCGCAGTCTGACCACTTTCATACATCAGCCGGAAGATCTTAGCCAGCCGCCGATCATCGACCCGCTCAACGTAGCCAACGAATGTATCTTCGAGCAGAAACCGATTGAGCAGTTGCTGCTTTTCGGATGAATAGGTCGGCCCTTGCATCCATTTCATAGTCAAACCAGCAGTAGCTAGTTGAGGAGGTTCTTTTCCTGTCGGGGATTTAACCGGTTTTTTCTGGTGATACTTAAGTAAACCGCGAGTATAGGGCCTCAGTGGATCGTTCGTCATCCAGGGTTCTGTTGTCGGCAAATCTTGTTTAAGTTTTTCCGCAAGAACCGTTCTAATCAGGTTTAGTTTTTCCTCCCTGCCGAGTGTCGCCACTCCAGAATCGGCTGTTTTAAGCCATTTTGCCAGCTTTATATAACGAAGTTCATTGGGTAAAGCCTTTGTCGTAGCTAGTTCGGTAGCTTCCGTTAGCGTAAGCCATTTCTGTAGTTCACCCAACAATTCATCTTCGTTTAACAGTACAATTTCGCCAAACCAGTCTTGATACTTAGCATACTGTTTAGCCTGTTCACCCTCCGGGGGGGCACCGTGTACATGCTCGTATTCTTCCTCAAGAATTTCACACGGCCGAAGCGAACGGTTCTTATCCTTAATGGTTGGATTATTCATAGTTTGGTGTCAGAGGAAACAGGCTAAAGTATCTGATGGTGAAATAGTTATTTGGCCTGTTTTGATTTTTACGATATCGAACCCAATGCATATCAAACTGGATGGTGCAGGCAAAGCTGCCGAGTCTACGCTCTGACAAATGAACCCCTATTTCTGGGCGGAATCAATGGGGAAATCCCCGTATCTATTGCGGGTTTGTGGGTATGATTTATTTGCTGGTCGCCCACTCAGCTCTGTCCGGCATGTGCAGTCCAGACAGTGTAAGATGCTACATGATTTAAGCAGATCACTGTCGACATTAGTACAAAGTAGGTTGCAGGGAATGGAAAATAGAAGGTCAACTACTTTATAACCCGACAAGTGTTCTGGCTTATGAAATCGATTTATTCATCAATCGTTTATCGCCTGGTACACCAACGGTTTAAACGCTTTGTCAGTATTTGTAACATACGGCCCCCACATTTGCCGGTAAATCAAGACGAGCATATCCTCTTTAGGATCAACCCAATAGGAGGTGGAAAACACGCCACCCCAGGAATAAGTACCTGCCTGGCTGGGGGTAAATCGACTGCCATTTTCTGAAATAACCAAAAAGCCAAACCCGAATTTATTATCGCTGGCATGATCACCAACATTAGGACTCAGGTCGCCAATTTGATTCATGGTCATCAGACGAACCGTATTGCGAGCCAACAGCCGTACACCCTTGTATTCGCCACCATTTAACAACATTTGCAGGAAAACCGCATAATCATAAATGGTGGTTGACAAACCGCCACCGCCCGAAAAATAGTCATGTTTTTGGAGTGGGTAGTTCATGTCGAGTGCGCCACCAAAAACCGAGCTCTGCTTTTGGATTCTTCCAGTAGAATCGCCCAGGAAAAAATTGACCAGTCGGGGGCCTTTTTCAGGGGGCACATTAAAATAAGTATCGTTCATTCCAAGGGGCTGACAGATCCGCTTCAGAAAAAAATCCTCTAGTGTCAGACCTGACCATTTCTCAATCAAATAACCTAATACATCCATATTTAACCCATATTTCCATTGTTCACCGGGTTGAAAAAAGAGCGGCAGACTACCCAGGCGGGTCATGGCGTCGGAAAGCTTCTGGCCTTTTGTGCCAACTCCACCCGTCAAATTGTTTTTTGCATAAATGGCACTCTCTGCCGGAGGCCCGATGGCTGGATAGCCCAGGCCCGATGTATGGGTCAGCAGATCACGGATCGTGACAGGTCGTTTGGCCGGAACGGTCGTATAAGTGGTGTCTTTTGCCTGGAAGCTAGCCAACACTTTTTGATTGGCGAAGGAGGGAATGAACCTGGAAACCGGATCGTCCAGCGAAAACTTTCCTTCTTCCCACAGCATCATCACGGCCACCGTTGTGAGTGCCTTTGTTTGTGAGGCTACCCGAAAGATTCCGTTTTTATGGAGTGGCGCATTCGTCGGTTGATCATTGTATCCATGCGCTTTGTAAAAAACAATTTTGCCATGACGGGCTATCAGAACTACTGAACCATTTACCCATTTCTGCTTGACCCAACTACTCATACCAGAATCCAATCGGGCAAGGCGGGCAGCAGAAAAGCCGCCAGCTGCCGGTGCTGCTTCTGTCAGAATTTTAGCTTGTGCCTGGGCCGTGCTGGAGTAAACAATAAACGGAACCAGAATAAACAGGGCGGCTAGGTAACGGTTCATTGTAGAGAATGGTCGAAAACAAACAAGTAATAAAATACGGAAGGACTTGTAGGTCAAGGAAAAGAGTTACCGAAAATCAGTTGAAAGTCAACTCGTCAACCGTCGATCGACCGCTAATTTTTTGGCAGCGACAAAAAAGAGCGCGGTCGATCCAAAACTAATAACGATGATGATCGACATGGCCCATCGCAGTGATTCGGTACCCAGAGAAGGAGCGAGCCCATCGCTGATCATGCCAACCGCCAATGGCCCAAAACCCAGCCCAATGAAATTGAGTACAAAAAACAGAATAGCCGACGTCAGGGAACGCATCGATGCTGGAACAAGGCTATGGGATACTGCAATTGAGGGCCCCAAATAGGTACTGTGAAGCGACGCGGTTAACCCTAAGCAGAATACCGAGTAAACCGTATTCTCCAGAAAAAGGGCTCCTGCTGCACACGGAATAGAGATAACAATCGCAAACGCCGGAATTTTCAGGTACCATCGTTCATCTCTTTTTCCGAAATAATCCGTCAGGTACCCACCTGTGAATGAACCGACTGCTCCGCCGATGCCAAAGATAGGGCCGAGTAAAGCACCTATTTCTGAGTTCGTCATCTTGTGAATCCTGGCCAGGAAAGAGGGCGCCCAGTTAAGCAGACCATAAATACAAAAGACATGCAGACCAGTAGCCATCGCCAGAAATACAAAAGTTTTGGTCGCATACAATCGCTTTAATACCTCGCGTAACGAAGGTGACTCTATGGCCGACGATCCGTTCGTATCGGTCGCTCCACGTCGGGGTTCTTTCACCGATAGATAAAACAGCAATGAAAAAATAACACCCGGTATACCCACTACAAAAAAAGCCGTTCGCCATCCAAGCTGTTGGTTCAGGTAACCACCCAGTAAGAAACCTGTCAATACCCCGAAATAAATGCCAGTTGAGTAAATCGAAAGCGCTGTAGATCGTTTTTCCGGCGGGAAGTAATCGGATATCATGGCATGGGCTGGCGGGCTTCCCCCTGCTTCCCCAACTCCCACGCCAATACGGGCCAACAACAGTTGTACGTAATTTCGCACCAGACCCGAGCTGGCGGTCATTAGGCTCCAGATCCCCAGCGACGCGGCCACAATATTTCTACGATTTGTTTTGTCGGCAAGACGAGCAATGGGAATACCCAGTGTAACATAAAATAGGGCAAACGTAAACCCGGAGAGCATCCCTAGCTGGGTATCCGACAGGTGTAACTCTTTTTTTATCGACTCCTGGAGAATGACAAGGAGCTGCCGGTCAACAAAGTTGAAGACGTAAACCAATGTCAGCATCGCCAGGACATAATTCCGGTACAGGCTACTTACCTCATTACTACTGGTTTCTCTTGTTTGCATATAGGGGCTGAATGAAGGGTAGGCTGGGGTAAAAAAGAACTAAAGACGCCGGAAATACTATGGTGTTCAACAGAACCCACACATTCATTCGATTATGGAACAAATAACATACCTCTTACTTCGGTATGAATGGGAGGTTTTCGTGGACGGTGGTCAGGTAGGAGGGAAGTCCCGAAAAAGCTTTTTGAGGGCCAAGAAACCGTTCACTTAATAAGTTCAGCTTTTGTTTTAAGCGAGGTTTTTACTGAACAATTTCCTCAGCGTCGAACGCTGATAAACCTGCTAACACCCGATACGGATACTGTTAATGGCCGCGAGAAGGAACAGAAACAGTTTCAGCGCCTTGTTCGTTGGGGTTATGCATCGATCTGCCAATACTAGTCTGGCAAGGAATTAATTACCTGCTTAAGTGCCGTAAGCTAATGCTATTTTGATAGCCTGCTCAAAGAATGATAATATTACCTCAGTAAACCCTGTAATGCGTTAGCACCATGGCAACCTTTATCGCTGAAATTGATACTTATTCTGTTTTATTGGCGCACGGAAATAGTCAAAGCCAGTCGCCCTTTAGAAGCCGGTTTATTCACCTTCATTTTAAGGATAATACTGGGAAGCTTGAATTTTACAGCCTGAGTTTTGTGCCAGAAGCAAAGCATGCGTCGACCGGAACAATGGAGAAGCGATCGAGTGGCGTTTTCTATGGAAACACAAATATCCCGATGGACGAATTCTCGCTGTATTATGAAGTACTCTGTCGTGAAAAACAGGTATCGGTTCGACTGGATTTCGATGATGATCCAGACGCGTCTCCGGTGGGAGAGCCGCTACCACTCAAATCGTTTACCTTATTTACGGGCAACGAACCGATTGATTGAACAGAAGATAGTCAGTGAAGTTATTACGTCCTTATTTCCGGCCCAGGTATTTATTGATAGCCTCAACTTTAGAGTGTACCTGGAGCTTTTCGTAGATGTTGAAAATGTGTTTTCGAACGGTAGTCGGGCTGACAAATAGCTCATTGGCTACTTCCTTGTGGCTATGGCCTTTGGCCAGCCGGTCGAGGATTTCACGCTCGCGGGGTGTCAATACATCCAGTTCGTTAGGAGCAGCAGGGCCTGCGTGGAAAGAAACGGCGATTTTACGGGCTATGGTACTGCTCATCGGTGATCCGCCTTCGTAAAGTTCGGTAATGGCTTCGAGTAGTTTGTGCGGTGGACTCCGCTTCAAAATATACGAATTAGCGCCGGCTTTGAGGGCTTCAAAAACGGTTTCATCCTCGTCATACATCGTACACATCATAAACTGTGTACTGGCGCACAGAGCCTTCAAATGACGAACGCAGTCGATTCCATTCATGCCGGGAAGATCAATATCCATCAAGACAACATCAACGCAATGGCTGGGTAAGTAATCGAGAGCCGCTTCGGCCGTCTCAAAAGACGCCTGGCATACAAACCCATCAGCGCCGTCGATCAGAATGGCTAATGATTGGCGAATTGGCTCTTTATCTTCAACAATGGCAACCGTAATGGAGGATTTCATTCGGCAATATTCATCGATTTATTCGTTCAACGCTATACTACAGTTGCATTATTTTCTTCATCGAAACGGTTGGATAGGGATAACTGATTTTTACGCAGGTTCCCGCTGGTGATGACGAAATTTCGCAGGTTCCGCCCGATTCGGCCATGCGGTTCTGCATATTACCCAATCCGTTCCGCAAACTAGTCTTTTCATTCGACACAAACCCGTGTCCATTGTCGCATACTTCGATCAGGAGCTGGCCGGATTGTGGATGGATCATGAGCCTTACCTGTGTAGCCTGTGCATGTTTAACGGCGTTGTTCAGGGCTTCTTTTACCGTCAGGAACACATTCCGACGGTCGGCACCCCTCATCGGAATTTCAAGGGGTGATTCTTCGACATCCGTTTTCAGACTAAGCGAAGTATTGTCGATGAATTCACTGGCGTAGGATCGTGTATAGGCGATCAGGCCGTTCAGACTGTCATTTTTGGTGTTCAGTGACCAGATAATCTCATTCATGGACGTGACCATATCGGATGAGATGCTCGAAATTTTCTCTATTTCGGGGGTAGTGTTTGGTCCCATTCGGGTTTTAACAACTTCGCTCAATAGCCCAATGGCCGTTAAAGATGCCCCCAGATCATCGTGCATTTCTTTGGAAATCCGGAGCCGCTCTTTCTGTTGGCCCTGTAATTCCGACTGTATGGCTACCAGTTCGTGCTCCCGCTGGGCAGCTAATAGCGCATTGTTGGCTGTTCGCTGGCGTTGTTTCGCGTAAAGATAGGCGAAGAACAGACTGCCAATTGCGGCCAAAATGATCAGTCCCGCAATTAATAGCCATAAGTTCTGACGCTGGTGTTGCTGCTCCAGCCGATCAATCTGGTGTTGTTTTCCGGCGATTTTCTGGCGGGCTTCCGCTTGCTTAAGCTGGAGTTCATAACTTGCCAGCAACTCTTTCGTTTCCTGATTGTTGAGCGAATCCTTTGCCCCAACATACTTATCGAGCCACTCGGCGCAGGCTTTGTAGGCATGAAGACCTTCGGTTGTTATGGCATATTCCCGATAAATATTAGCGAGTTCGGCTAAGCCAACCTGATTCTTCTTTGCGATAGCGTATGATTCATCCAGTAGAGGTATAGCCCGCGCAAATTGCTTCATTCGATTGTTCGTTTGCGCCAGCGACATCAGCATGTGCAGCTCATGCCTGGGATTTCCGAGCTGTCGACTCATTCGGAGTCCTTCCCGCTGATAGTATAAAGCCGAATCATAGTTCGCTTCAGCACTGTATTGGTAGCCAAGATTATTGTAGAGATTGATCATGAAATCAAGGTCGTTTTTAGGATCAATCCATTGTCGAGCCATTAAATAATACACCCGCGACTCCCGTAATTTGTCCTGTTTACTGAGAAGATTGGCAATGCTGAAATAATCGGAAGCAATCGAGCGAGGGTCCTGTTTATCCGTACTATCGAATGCCAGCGCTCGCTTATAATGGTCCAGCGCCTGCGGATACATCCGCTGTTGCTCATAGATATACCCTAAATTCTGATTGATAACGGCCACATTTTTTAATTTGCCGATAAGCTGCATGAAATGCGCTGCCTGTCGATAATTTGGAATGGCTTCGGCAAACCGGCCCGAAAACAGGGCGGTATTCGCTAAGGCAAAATAACTCAGGCCAAGGTTCCGCTTGGAGGTATCCTGCCTGGCTTTCTGTAGCGCATTTTGGGCAATTTTTCTGGCTTCGTCGTGCCGACCGAGGTTATTCAGCAGATAGGCCATGAGTCGAACACTCTCAAAATATCCCTTTGTATAGTTTATTTTTTTTGAGAACTCATATGCATTCTGATAATGAGCCAGCGCCGTGGTCGCCTGCTTTGTTTCAATGGCTTCTCCTTTTTTCAGCAAAGTCATCACATAGCTGGTATCGGTAGGATTCGGCAAGGACTGGGCATGGCTGTTGATACTGAAAAATAGCCAGGTAGAAAAAAAAATAACCAGATAAATCAAACGGACCTGCATAGTTTAGTTGACGTTGATTAAAGAGGCTTCAACAAATGTAATTATTTGATGGTGTATTCATAAACAGGTGATTTTATCGGTATTTTTTTGATTGAATTCGACGCGTATAAACAGGGAAACCCGCCAGATGTTGACGGGTTTCCCTGTTTATGCTGACTAGAGGTCTTTCTCAGGACTTTCCTTTCAGACTCACTGTCTGCTGATTTTGGCCCTTGATTGTTAGGGCTTTGCCGTGTAAGTTGAGGGTAACCGGCTGTGCCGAAAAGTTTTTTACTGTTACGTCCGTCTGGGTTGTCGTGATTTGCAGCAACGCGCTCCGAAATCTGATCTTGAACGCCAGCGATTGCCATTGATCAGGGCAATAGGGGTTTAAAACAAGCTGCGAATCGGCCCCTTGTTCCTGCTCTACACGCAGACCGCCGAAGCCTTTCACGACTGCCAGCCAGGTTCCGGCCATGCTCGTAATGTGGCAGCCGTCTTCGGTGTCGTTGTTGTAGTCATCCAGATCGAGCCGGGCTGTGCGGAGGTACATTTCATAGGCTTTCTCCCGCATGCCTAACTTCGAAGCCTGAATGCTATGAACACAGGGCGATAGCGATGATTCATGAACCGTCATGGGTTCGTAGAAGTCAAAATTTCGCTTGAGCGTTTCCGTATCAAATTCATCTTCAAAGAAGTACAGGCCCTGAAGCACATCGGCCTGCTTGATAAAACACGACCGTAAAATCCGATCCCATGACCAGTGCTGATTGATCGGGCGCTGCCCTTTCGGGATGTCAGTAACGGGCATGAGATCTTTATCCAGAAAGCCTTCCTGTTGCAGAAAAACACCTCGTTCATCGTCTTTCGGCAGGTATATTTTCTCGACAATCTGCCGAACGGTAGCCATTTCCTTCTCTTCGCGAAAGTGTATTCGATCGATCAGATCTCCATATTTTTCAGCATCAAGGACTTTTACTTTTTCGATTGCCTCAATGGTGTACCGAAGTGTCCAGGCTGCAATGTAGTTGGTATACCAGTTGTTATTGACGTTGTTTTCGTACTCATTCGGCCCCGTTACCCCAAGCATCACGTACTGCTGTTTGGCCTTTGACCAATGTACGCGCTGGCTCCAGAATCGGCTGATGGCAATCAGTACCTCCAGGCCATACTCAACAAGATACTGCTCGTCGCCCGTATAGCGAACATAGTCGTATATGGCGTAGGCGATGGCTCCGTTGCGATGAATTTCCTCGAACGTAATCTCCCATTCGTTATGGCATTCTTCGCCGTTCATGGTCACCATCGGATACAGGGCAGCTCCGGCCCGAAAACCTAACTTTTGCGCGTTTTCGATGGCTTTCCCCAGTTGCTTGTAACGATAAACCAGCAGGTTCTTGGCTACTTTCTGGTCGGCAGTGGAGAGGTAAAACGGGAGACAATATGCTTCGGTATCCCAGTAGGTTGAGCCACCGTATTTTTCACCCGTAAATCCTTTGGGTCCGATGTTTAGTCGTTCGTCTTCGCCGGTATAGGTCTGGTTGAGCTGAAAAATGTTAAACCGAATGCCTTGCTGAGCGGCAACATCGCCGTCAATGACGATGTCGTTCATTTTCCACTTATCGGCCCAGGCCTGCATCTGCTCGAACAGCATCTTGTCGAATCCTTTCCGCGTAATTCGTTGCATGCTCTGACGGGCTTCCAGTAGAATCGTATCCGGATCGTAGTTGAGTGACGACAGATTGACGGCGTATTTATAAATGACCGTTTCCTGGCCCTGCTGACAGTCGAGCGTCATGCGATTGGCTACGTACTTTTCGTACTTGATCGGCTGCGATTGATAATCGATTTTAACACCGTCCTGCTCAATCTCGATGGACATACCCGTGGCAACGTGAAAGCCGGTTTTACGGGTCCGAAGTTCAATGTAAGCCTCTCCGTAGCCAGTTTCCTTCCGCACTTCGTCCCAGAACGTTTCGTCGTAATTGGCATCGCGATTGCGAATCGCCCCATCGATATAAGGTGTAATGGTAATCTTGGCGTCGAAATTGAGTGGCTTGATCGCGTAGCGGATAACCCCGGCTTCGTCGTCAACAATCGAGCAAAACCGCTTGCTATTGACCTGAAGTTCTTTGCCACTTTTAAGAATCGCCACAAACGAGCGTTCCAGATACCCTTCCTGCATGTCGAGCACCCGCCGGAAATCACGAACTTCGCAGTGGTTGAGGTCGAGTGATTCATACTCAATATCGATGTCGATACCAATCCAGTTGGCTGCATTCAATACTTTGGCGAAGTATTCGGGGTACCCATTCTTCCACCAGCCGACGCGGGTTTTGTCAGGATAATAGACACCGGCAACGTAATTGCCCTGCAATGTTTTGCCGGTAAATTTCTCTTCAAAATTACCCCGCTGCCCAAGCCTGCCATTGCCCAGGGACATTACACTTTCAGTAATCTCGTTGTAGTCACGGTGAAACCCCTCTTCAATAATGCACCAGGGGTCCTGTGTAATGTAATTTTTCATTCAGTTAGGGTATAAAGTCGCCTGAAGGGTTGGGACAGATCGGTGAAACCTGTTTAGGTAAAAATAGATCAATTCGCTGGAAGCAAAAATAGACATTTCCTTCATCTTCACGACGGAGTGGCACCAGTCTGCGCCAGCGCAAACAGTTCTACATCGCGTTTGGAATCCAGATCAATGGCCCCAGCTTCGAACGGAACTTCAGCACAATCCTGCCGGTGTTTAATAATAACCCATTTTGCGCCTTTGTCGCCTTCCAGTTGCAGCATTTGCTCAATATATTTTCGATCGAAGAGGGCCGGAACACCCAACTGATCATCGTAACGACAGGCCACAATGCCCTTATTTTCACTGACGTAGGTTTCAAGCATAAACTGTAGCAACCCGACCGATACGAGCGGTTGGTCAGTGAGAAGAATCAGGACGGCATCGATATCTTTATTGGTTATATAAAGTGCCGCAAGACCCATTTTGAGCGATGAGGCCATTCCTGTTTGCCAGGCTTCATTGTCTACAAGGGTAATGGGAAGACTGGCCAACTCGGGCGCGATTCGCTCGCGGTTGGCCCCCAGCACCACAATAACCGGACCCGTTTGGAGCGCCAGGGCTGTATCGGTAATCCGACGAATGAGCGACTGCCCTTTGTAGGTTAATAATTGCTTCGGTTCGCCACCCATGCGTGTTGAAGCACCAGCCGCTAATATGATCGTTCCAATTTTCAATGCAAGAACTTGTTTTTGATGAAAGACGAATGTAGGAAAAAGAAATGAGTAGTCAGGATCGTGGAGAGAGAATAAGCCGTTAGGAATGGCACCAATTCACACGATCAGCTACCCTTGCCTTTTTGGGCAAACACCTCTGCTGGATATCCCACTTCAACCAGCGATAGCCCATCGGCGGGGGCGGCTCGCCCAGCCTTTTTGCGATCTCTGGCAAGAATAATGCGGTCAAATTCATCGATGCTAAGCCGACCCTGACCAACATCCAGCAGTGTACCAACAACTGCCCGAACCATGCCCCGCAGAAAACGGTCGGCCTTGATATGAAACGTTAGATTTCCCGCCGGGTCTGTAACCCAATAGGCAAAGTCAATTCGACAATTGAACGTTTTAACGTCGGTTTTTACTTTACTAAAGCTTTCAAAATCAGTGTGATGGAGCAGTTGGTTTGCAGCTTCGTTCATCCGCTCGATGTCGAGCGGTAGCGTAAAAACATAGGCTAAGCCATCCCGAAAAGGATCTTTCCGGCGAATAATTTGATATTGATAATACCGAAACGTAGCTGTATAGCGAGCGTGATCATCGGACCGAACCGGAAAGCAGTCGTAAACGGCAATGTCGTTGGGAATCAGGCTATTTATTGATCGAAGTAGATTTCCAGGAAGTGGTTGATCAGTTTCAAAATGAGCAAATTGTTGTCCGGCATGAACGCCCGTGTCGGTGCGGCCACTTCCCACAATAGCAACTGGGAGCCTGAATAGTATGGTCAGTGCATTTTCGACCACCTCCTGCACACTGAGGCCATTTGGTTGCCGTTGCCAGCCATGATAGTTGGTACCTCGATAAGCTAATTCAAGAAAATAACGCATATAAGAGTTCAAAGCCTTGACACGGTTCGTGTAGGAGGTGGCCTAACCATGGCACGACTCTGAGTGAAAGTCATAAGGTTACAAAAATACGAACCTATTCCTGGCAAAGGAAGAGGGCTCTAGTCTAAAGCCTGTTAAGCCTCAAACCAAAGCCCTCACTAAAAAGAGGAAAGAACGAAAGTAAAGTCACCGTTCAACCGTGAGCTAACGCCAACAGGAATAGCACTTTACTGAGCCTCATTGAACTCATTATCATTTAACTCTTTCAGGCTGTTTACGTTTGCCAAATCAGCTAAAATATTGCTCATCTGAGGCAATGGCCTACTAACTGGTTGACTATAAGCGATCAACTTCAAACCGCAATTCATCGACCAATTGTTTCAACCGGTCGGTGCTGGGAGCCGGTGGCGGTATGTGCTGGCTGACGAAGGCCCGTATTTCCCAAACCTCCATCACTTCTTTCAGAGCCACTTCGCGGTTGGGTATCTCGGCTTTATCGGCAGTAAGCAGCAGACTACCTTTAATTTTTACCTGATTGTAGACGCGTCGACAAACAATTCCTGATCCTTCAGGACGCTGATGGTGAATGAGGAGGACGTACATTTTTCCATCGGCAATCTCGAACCAGCTACGAACGAACTGACCAATCAGCAATGCCCCCGGAAACACAAAATCGTCGCCAGCTTCAAAAGCACGGTAGTGACCGTCGGGTAACGTAGGTAAGTGCATGGCGGGCAAGCGGTGCAGAAATTCGAATTGCTGATACCGCTGGCTATAGTCACCGAACTGCGATTGCATCACAATCGAAATGGTCGGAGCCATAACCTGGGCAGCCCCTGTTGAGCGAGCCGAAGCCGAATCGCCGTACCGCCCTGATCCTTCATAGACATTGTTGAACGTCAGTTGCTCCGGTTGGCGGGGCGGGGGAGGAGTTACAGGCTGGTTATCCGGCTGACCAAACAACCGATCCATGGGCGAAGGCGCTGGTGTATCCTGAGTGGTCTGAAAAGTGACCGGTTGCGTCCGTTCATGAATGGGCCTTTCCTGCGTTGGTCGAACAGGAGCGGTAATGACCGGCGGAGTCGGAACAGGGCGAGGTTCTTCCGATGGCCGGTAGTATTTATTCAGAACCGTTGAGAGCGGTTGCGGTTCGGGTGTTTTGCTGGCCGGTTGAGAAAAAATATCAGGAAAGTCAGGGTGCTGGAATGGATCGTCATCACCTGCGTCGAGGTGACCGTCGGAGCGAATATGTGGACTGTCGCTTCGGTTCGGGCGAGCGTCGACTGTTTTGTTTGACTGTCCGAGAGGAATGCTAAGACTCGGCGTTTCGCGGATTTTACGCAGATCCTGCCGGGTAAGTAATTCAACTGTTGTATTGAAGGCTTTGGCGATTGCCTGAATATTCTGCTGGTTCGGGTTGGCACGTCCTTCTTCGTACGCACCTAATAACGAACGTTTTATGTTGATTTTTCTGGAAAACTGCTCCTGCGTTAGTCCGTTGAGTTTACGCAGGTAGCGGATGTTGTCACTGACGAGCGTCATCCGGTCGGGTTTGCTAAAGTTTTAGCTAAGATAGACGATTCACGATATAAATGCCAATATCAGCCTTTCTGGTCAATTATTTGTACTTTTAAAGTATTCTTTTGGCTCAATTAAATTCGCCTGGTATTAGACATGAACACCCTACTTTCTGAAACCGACCTTAGCAACGAATTGAAGGCGGTTTTTGATGCTCAACGCCAATACGCCCCCCAGATGGCGCTTACGACTGTCGACCAGCGTATTGAACGAATCCGGCGCATACAGACGTGGGTAAAGGATCATGAAGCCGATATTCAGCGGGTTATGTATGAGGACTTTCGTAAGCCCGCTGCCGAAGTAATGATTGGCGAATTATTAGCACTTCAGGCAGAGATTAAACATACAATCCGGCACCTGGCCCACTGGATGAAACCACAACGGCTACCAACGCCCTTAAGCCTGGTTGGTACGAAGAGTTCGCTACACCATGAACCCAAAGGTAATGTGCTGATTATGGCACCGTGGAACTACCCGTTTGTGTTGTCTATCCGGCCGCTGGTATCAGCCATTGCCGCCGGAAATGTGGTCATTTTGAAGCCTTCAGAATTAACACCTCATACGGCTGGGCTGATCAAACAAATGATCACGGACCTGTTTCCGGTAAAAGAGGTAGCTGTTTTTGAAGGTAACGAAACGATAGCCCAGGCCTTATTGCAACTCCCCTTCAACCATATTTTTTTTACAGGAAGCCCTGCTGTTGGACGCATTGTGATGACCGCTGCTGCAAAGCATCTGGCATCGGTCACGCTCGAACTTGGTGGCAAATCGCCCGCTATTGTCGATGAGTCGGCCACAATCAAACAGGCGGCCGGGCAGTTGGCGTGGGGCAAGTGCCTGAACAATGGTCAAACCTGCATTGCACCTGATTATTTGCTGGTGCACGATTCCATTAAGGAGCCTTTTATGCAGGCTTTTCGGGATGCCCTGGCGAGTATGTATAGTCCTGATGGCAAACCGGTTGAACAGTCGGACAGTTACGCCCGAATTGTGAACAGCCGGCATTTTCAACGTCTCCGTGCGTTGCTTGACGATGCTGTAGAAAAAGGGGCGACCGTAACGGTGGGTGGCAAAATGAACGCCGATCAGCATTTCATTGAACCTACCGTACTGGAGAACGTAACGGACGATATGCGGGTAATGCAGGATGAGATTTTTGGCCCAATACTGCCCGTTCTTTCGTATTCAACGCTCGACCAGGCCCTCCAGATCATTAACCAACGAGAAAAGCCGCTGGCGCTCTACATACATAGCCATAATCGGAAGAATACACAGTACATTCTGGATCGGACGTCAGCAGGAGATACGGTCATAAACGATACACTTCTTCAGTTTGGTAATGTTGAACTCCCCTTTGGTGGAGTCAACAACAGCGGTTTGGGTAAATCAAATGGATTTTTTAGTTTTCAGGAGTTTTCGAATCAAAGAGGGGTAATGCAACGGGATTTTGGCACGATGAAATTTCTATATCCGCCATACACGGATAAGGTGAAAAAGCTGATAAGTCTGGTTGTGAAGTATTTGTGAATATGATTTAGAACCTGATTTAATATATATTTATATATATAGTGGTTTAAAGTATATATCTTATTTTATAATATTAGTTTATATATTTGGCTGATGGTTTTAACTGGATCATCAATTTACAATGGTTTCTTAAGCCATCATTTATCCAGAAAACCGGCCCACAAAATACCCACTATGAAAAAAACATACTTATCTTTTATCGTCATTGTATTGACAATGAGTAACTTAATTGCTCAGAAAGTCGTACAGCCGAAAAACGTACGTTGGGGGATTGGCGTTTTTGGCGGTATAAACCGTTCCAGACCTGAATTGAGGAACAGCAATTTTCAGTCTTTCCCAGATCATTATGGTCTCCTGTTGGGCCTGGAACTAAACCTCCGACTAAATAAACGGTCATCTTTCCACTTACAACCGTCCTATACAAGTATTGATAAGCTAAATGCAAATAGAAAATATTGGGACATTCCCAGCCTTGGTGTATCCACGATCAAAATACCACTATTGTACCGCTATCGGATTCTGGATACTAAAATATCCCCTTTTCTGGAACTAGGAACAGGCTATAATCAAGCCATAAATGGGTATTATCGTATTCATACATACCCCATGTGTGATCTCGTCCCTTGTCAAGTTGATCCTAATTTTGAGTTCAATTACGATTTGTCAACGAAATCAGCGGTGAGTGCTATTGGTGGTATTGGAGCCAATGTAACAGTTGGGAAAATCAGCATTCCGATTACGGTGCGGTATGAGCATTATGTAAACGACCTCCTATTTTCGGCCCGTTTTTTTGGCTCTGGCCCTCAGTTACAATTTGAAAATATTGCGCTCCTGACAGGTATAAATTTTTAAACTAATAATCGCTAAAGAACAAACGACTTCCGTTAGTGAATTGGAAGTACAGACAGGAATAGGTTTCATGTCAAAACGCGGACATTTTTTCGTTAAAACTCCGTATCATTGATACGGCATGTTACGAAGATACTTTCTCACGACCCAACTCCTGCTTGCGGCCCTCACGGCTACAGCCCAAAGCCTTCCTATTCTCGATCAGAATCCAACCAGTCTGCACTGGTATCGTCTGACAACGCCCCACTTCCGGGTGCTTTATCCAACCGGACTTGATTCTACAGCCCAACGGACGGCCCAACGGCTCGAAAGCCTTTATGAGCCAATCAGCGCATCGCTCGAAAAGAAACCCCGGCGGATTTCATTGCTTCTACAAAATCAAACGACCAACAGCAACGGTTTTGTGACCTTGTTTCCACGCCGGTCGGAGTTTTTTGCGGTGCCGCCCCAGGACCCTGGCCTGCTGGGCACATTTAACTGGCTGGATCTGCTGGCTGTGCATGAATACCGGCATGTTGTGCAGAATGACAAAGCATTACAGGGGTATGGTCGTTTCTTTTATACCCTGTTTGGGAATACAGGCCTTTTTCTGCCACTTCTGACAGTGCCCGACTGGTTTGCCGAGGGCGATGCTGTCAGTACAGAAACGCTGTTTAGTACGAGTGGCCGAGGGCGAATTCCGAATTTCGATCTGGGAATGCGTGCAAATTTACTGGCCGGAAAACGCTTCGATTACCCAAAGGCGGCAACGGGCTCCTATCGGGATAATGTGCCTAATCATTACGTACTGGGCTATTTTATGACGACGTACCTCAAGCGTACGTATGGCCCCGATGCGTGGAGTCGTGTACTGAATCGAAATTACCACCGGATTCCGTGGCCGTTTGCATTCTCGGCCAGTATCAGGGATGAAACGGGTTTGCGGACGGAAGATTTGTACCTGAAAACGATGGATGACCTGACCGAAACCTGGCAGAAACAGCAGGATCGATTGACCATTACACCCGCGACCCTGTTTGCCGTCAAGGCCGAAAAGCAGGAATCCTCCCAGCCCGTTTTTACGAACTACCAGTATCCGCAATTTCTGACTGACTCCACGATTCTCTGCGTAAAAAGCGGCCTGGGCGATACACCCCGGTTAGTAATTCTGGATAAAAATGGAGTCGAGAAAACGGTTTTTGTACAAGGTTTTCCGAACGATCCAGCTATGCTGTCGGCAACAGCAACCAAAGCGTGCTGGATCGAATTTGGTTATGACCCGCGCTGGGGCCAGCGTATTTACTCGAACATTCGGCTACTCGACCTGACGACTGGTAAGCTTACGCGATTGACCCACCGAACCCGATACATGGCGGTCGCCCTCTCGCCCGACCATTCAAAACTAGTGGTTGTTGAAAGCAACGAGCACTATAAAACCCGTCTGCTTGTGCTTGATGCTAAGACCGGTAAAGTTGTGAAAGCACTGCCCAATCCTGAAAATGAATTTTATCTGCATCCACGGTGGCAGACCGATAATCGTACTTTAGTTGCAGTCTCGCTCAAGAATGGCGAAAAAACGATTCAGACGATCGACACTCAGACCAATGCACGAACCGATCTGTTGCCACGAGTAAACGAAAATCTAAGCAATCCGCAGCCCTGGGGCGAATATGTGTTTTATAATTCCCCCCGTTCCGGAATCGATAACGTTTATGCCGTGAAGGTGCAGTCGAAGCAGGTGTTTCAGGTTACCTCCCGACCATTAGCGGCCTATCATGCAGCTGTGTCACCATCAGGAACAAGGCTGGCTTTTGAGGATTTCGCATCAACCGGCTATCGAATTGCGGGTATGTCGCTGAATCCGGACAACTGGAAAGCGGTTTCGGAAAACCCGACCGCTCCCGGCCAGACGCAGCCGGTTCGTTTTTTTGGCTCACTGGCCGGATTGGAACCCGGTGCAGCGCAGGCCCGACGGATTCTGGCCGATTCAATACCGGCAGCTACATCGTATCAGTCCACCCGTTTTCGGCGGCTTGCCAATGCGATCAATGTCTATAGCTGGGGACCAACGCTCAGTAGTTCGGGACAGGCTTTGTCGGTCGGATTAAGTTCGCAGGACCTGCTGGGCACCACCCAGGTAGGAGTGGGATATACCTACAATCAATCGGAGCAGGTCGGTAATTTTTATGCGAACATCAGCTATCAGGGACTTTACCCGATTATAGATCTGAGTTTTCAGCACGGTAACCGCAACACGGCGCTGTATATCGATCGGGTAGCACCTGCCGACAGCTTGCGGTCGGACCAGTGGCAGTACAACCAGCTTACGGCAGGATTCCGGCTGCCCCTGCAACTGACTAATTCGAAATACATTCAGGGCCTGAATCTCTCGGCCTATTACAATTACCTTCAGGTATCAGGTTATGATCTGCCCTTTCGGTACATAACCGATGTCGGTTCGGCGGGATCGCTCAATGCGCTGACGTACGGCATTAGCTTTTCGAGACTGCTACGACAAAGCAAACGAGACGTTGCCCCCCGCTGGGGACAATCCATTTCGGCCAACTGGCGGACAACGCCCTTTGGTGGCCGGTTGACTGGCGATCAGTGGGGTGTTCTGGGCAATTTGTATCTTCCCGGATTCGGGAAACACCATTCCCTGCGGCTACGGGCTGGTTATCAGCAACAGTCGCAGGGAACGTACCGCTTCAGCGCACTCGTATTTTACCCACGCGGGCAATCGTACGTGAGTGACGACAGGATAACTGCCGGAAGTGTCGAATATCGTCTTCCAATTGCCGATACACACTGGTCTTTAGGGCGGTGGCTCTTCGTACAGCGAATCAAAGCCGGTGCATTTTTTGATGCAGCGGAAGGACAGAGCCTGGAAGAAGTACGCGATGGTAATGGTCGTTTGCGGGGCTATGAAACAGTACGCCATGCCTACCGCACAACGGGTATCGACGTATCGTTTGTCTTCAATGCGCTACGTTTACGAACACCTTTCGAAGCTGGTTTTCGCACGATTTATAACACGACTACACAGCAATGGATCATTCAGCCTTTAGTCATTGATATTGGTTTTTAGTTGTTGATTTACCACCGTAGGCTTATCCGAACACCCCCGATGCCGTTTCGGGCCGGAGCAGCGTTGTAGAAGCGATTGCCGATCGCATTCAGGTCATAACCCAGTGAGTACGTCTGGTTTAGCAAATTATCGCCACTGGCATATACATCCAGGGTCCAGTGCTGGCCCAGCGGCCGTCGGAAACCAACGGTTGCCTGTAACAGTCTGGTTGGATCAGACATGACTGTGTTAGCGTCGACCAGTGGGAACTGGTCCAGAAACTGGAACGTGGCGTGTGCATAAATTCCCATTTTTGTTTCGGCATCCAGACCGGTTACCAAAGTCGTAGGCGCTACACCCGGCACCCGGTTGTTTGATAAATCGGTTGTACCCTGCTGATAATCCCGGAATCGGTAATTGGTCAGGGTCATACTGTGCCAGATTCTGAGGAGAGAGAAAAGGGACGTAGAAGAAGGCTGAATGAAATCGTAGGAAAGCTGCGCTTCGAGTCCACGCTGATCGGTACGGCCCGCATTAACGAAGAATTCCGCTCCGGTCGCATCCGATCGCCGGACGATCGTCTGACGTAGGTAGAACTGGTAAACCGCTATATCGAACCGTAATCGGCTATTAAGTGCCGAACCGCGCAATCCTGCTTCGTAATTCGTGCCGAGTTCGGCATTTAACGTTGCATTGAAGCCTCCCGCAGAAGGGCGAACTTCCTGACTCGATGGTGCCGAGTAGCCCGTACTGATGCTGACAAAGGCCGCGAGGTTTTGGCCAAACGTGCGAAGTAAAGCCACACGGGGCAACCATACGGGCGTGAAATTGCGCGTTAAGGTTGTTGCGGGTAAAGCACCCGCCGACCGGACAGGGAAACGGGTGAAATCATAGCGGACATCATTACGGCTCAGCCCGGCCGTTAATCGGAAGCGGGCGGGCAGTTCGGTTTCGGCCTGTGCGAAAATTGTTGTCTGACGAGCCGTTAGCTCCTCATCGGTTTGAATCGTATCGGCTATACCCCCCCGATTGCCGAAGTTACGATCGACGGTAAAGGTGCGCAGAAGTTCACCACCAACCGTAAACGTGGTTGGCAACGGGCCAGTGGGTAGTCGGAATTGCGTAATCGTTCGGCCGCCCATACCCTGATCGGTGCGCTTTTCGAAGTTGGTAATGAATGGGTTAGCGAAGTCGGTATTGGAACCGTAAATCACGGTTGTGTTCTGAATCCGGTCATTCCACTTGTATTCATGCGAAAGCCCCAGGTAGCCTATTTTCTGATAAATACTCGCATGTTGGGCCGCACTACTGGGCAGGGTCGGCGTGGCCGGACGCGAAGCCCGAGGGTTGGCCGCGTATTGCGCCTGATTGAGGCCACCTGGTGTTTGATAATAGAGATCAGAGTAGAGTCCCAGCACCGATATGGTTCGCTTTGGGCTAACACTAAATGACCCAATCAGGCTCAGATTGTCACGAACCATCGCACTTTGATCGCGGTAACCATCCGATTGCAGGTGGTTGTAATTGAGGGCAATTGCCGAATTGTTCTTGCCTGTTTGTACCGCAATGCCGTTGCCATATAAACCATAACTGCCACCCAGTGCCGATAATTCTACATTCGTTTTACCCGCCGGAACAGCCAGTCCACTGAACAGAATAGTTCCCCCAGTGCCTGCCCCGTACAAACTTCCCGACGGCCCTTTGATGACTTCAATTCGACCCAGTGCCCGAACGTCTAAGGCATTGAGGGGCGTGTTGCCGCCAGCGTCGGTAAGTGGTAATTCGTTCCAGTATGTTTTAACATTTCGTACGCCAAATGGCGACCGGATTGCACTCCCCCGAATCGCCAGCCGGTAGCTACCCGGTGAGCGCTCATCGGCTCGAACGCCCGGCAAAGTATTCATGGCCGGAACGAGCGTAGGCGTTCCAAATCGCTGATTTAAATCCCGACGTGTCAACAACCCAATGGAAGCCGGTGTTTCAAGAAGTCGGCGATTGGTGGCATATCCCCGAACAACCACCTCATTCAGTTGAAGTGTGTCGTCTAGGGAACTAGAGGTAGGAGCTTGTGCAAACAGTAATGCAGGTGCACTTAGGCCGCAAAAAAAGGCAACCGAAAAGTATCGATGTCGCATAGGGGAGTACTAGGAAAGAGAATCGGGCAGACAGCTACTGGTGAGAAGCGATCTGCCTGCAAATGTAAATGGAGTTTTTGGTATACGGTATTCCATTGCGGTCTATGGATAGCCAATTTGACTGAAAGTTGCTTTAAAATCAGCCATCCAATACCGTACCCGTACACCGACTGGCGATGCATTAGTCAGGTTCGATATGCACCAGTACGTCGTAAACTGCAGGTTTGGCTTCCATGATAGCCGCCTTAACGGCATGGGCTATGGCATGACCCTGACTCACGGTAAGACTCCCCGGTACGGTTACGTGTAAATCGATGAAATACTCAAAACCAGTTTTACGAACCCTGAATTTGTCAATTCCTTTTACCTCAGCAACCGTCATGGCAATGGCCTTTAATTCCTGCTGCCAGTCACCAGCCGGTGTCTCGTCCATAATTTCGCCGAATGAAGGACGGAAGATATGGTAGGCATTAACGATTATGAATCCAGAAGCCAGCAGGGCAGCCCAGTCATCGGCGCTTTCGTAGCCGGGTCCACCAATCAGCGCAATACTGATACCAACAAAGGCCGTCAATGACGTAATCGCATCACTACGATGGTGCCAGGCGTCAGCTTTCACCGCACTACTTTCTACCTCATCGCCTACTTTGGCAATACGCCGAAACAGCACTTCTTTAACAACGACAACGACCGCCAAAACCACAAGCGTAAACGGAGCCGGTATTTCGTGCGGCACCTGAATATGCTGGATACTTTGAACGGCGATCAATATAGCTGCTCCTACCAGCGCGATCGAAACCATAATCGCTGCCAGTGGCTCTGCTTTTCCATGACCAAATGGATGGTTTGTGTCGGGCGCTTTTGAGGCTGTGCGCAAGCCTACCCAGACAAGTATGGAGGTTAAAATATCAGTAGCAGATTCCATGGCATCGGCGATCAGCGCATAGGAATGTCCGAACCAACCGGTAATTCCTTTCACCAGCACCAGGCCAATATTGACGAAAATGCCTACCAACGTAGTCTGCTCTCCCCGTTTGGCCTTATGAGGTTCCACGGTCGATGAAGTCATGATATGTGGTTTGTTTAATAAATACCTACGTGTATACAACAAGGGCAGCAATAGAAAGATTGTTTTTCTTCGCCTATTAACTGCTTAAACGGTCTGACAAAAACGCCGAATTAGATTGGTAAGCAACCAAGTGTGTTGCTGATATAGTCACGAAAGTCAGCCAGTAAATCTTTGGTATGGCAAAGGGCAATTGATGGCTCTACCCAAAATCGGCGGCAGTTAGGGGACGGCTACTGCATTCGTTTTCAGGATTTTGCTGAAAAATAACAATTGATACGGCAGTGCATTCTCCCAATAATCCCACGTATGGGCGCCGGGCCGCTCGGTGTACTCGTGCGGGGTTTTGTTATCGACTAATCGACGATGCAGATCGCGGTTTGTGTCAATCAGAAAATCATCAACCCCAATGTCGAAAATTAACGGTAGGTTGTTAGTCTTCAGCTGATCGGCCAGCGTTACCATCGTATAGCCTGGATAGGGAGCGTCACCGTCCTTTGGTGGCCCTAACAGCTTCGCGAAGTTGTCGGCACGAGATTTGGCAAAATCGGCGGGTACTTTCCAGGTAGCGGTGTTAATATTCATCACTCCGCTCATGCTTCCGGCCGCTGCATATAGCTCAGGATGACGACACGAGATAAACATGGCTCCGTGTCCGCCCATTGATAATCCAGCGATCAGGCGCCCTTTCCGATCGCGGACAGTACGATACGTGTTATCAATTTTATCGATTAGCTCTTTCGAAATAAAAGTTTCGAACTGACTGGTTTTGACCAATGGGCTATCGAAGTAGTAGCTGGTTGGATCACCATCGGGTGTGACAATGATCAGATTGTACTGATCGGCCATGCGTTGTAGCAGGGTATTGTCGGGTGTTTTGGTTAGCCAGTCGCGGAAACTTCCAGTGCCGCCATGCAGCAGATAGAGAACCGGGAACGGCTGCTTAGCTTTTCGATATCGATCTGGCAGCACGACTGCGGCCCGTAGCGTTCGACCCATGCTCGCACTCGGCACCTCGAGGGTATCGACTTTAGCACAAAAGCCAGCAAAAGATTGTACTAACAGGCTGAAGAAAAGGAGCCAATGGGTGAGCCGCGTCATAGAGCAGGAATAATAAAGGGTTGGGTTTGGGGTAATTGTATGCTGGCTAAGCCGAAGCCGTACTGACCCAATTACCAGGCTCAAAAGTACATAGCGGTGCTTTGTTGCCAAGCACGTCAAATGATTTTTTGATAATTCCCATGAAGAGCTGCAATCAGTTTAGCGTATATACCGATAAGTGCGTAAAAGAATTGTTGATTGGTAATTTAGTCAGTAAAGCAGTCGATGTGGTGATGTGGTGTCGGTTTGAAGAAACCGACACGGCGAACCAACCTATCAAAGGTCAGGTTGAAGAACCTGACCCCACGTCAATAAATCTGACCTCACGCCAATATCCGCTAAACTGGGTCAAACCAGGTAGCCACCTCATCAACTGGATGGATTTAATCACCCATCAGTAAGTATGCCTTTCTGCCATAAGGAACGCCTAAAATGCCGTTCAATTTGGAGAAGCTACCCTATACGCACCAAATCGTCCGGCGACTCAATTGTTACCAAAATTTATGTTTGTCTAAGTTATTTTTGGAGAAACCCACTAATCGTAATGGTTTCGTCGACGAAAGTAGTTTACCTGGTACTATTGCTCCTAGTTGTCTCGATGCCAACTTGGGCACAGGGACCTGTAAACGGCTCTGGGAGTCTTCAGTCAGGAGGGCGTACCCGAACATTCCGGTTTCATTTACCCACCGGCCTTCCCAAAGATAATCTGCCCGTTGTGCTGGCCTATCATGGTGATGGTGGAAATGGGGCCAGTTTTCAATCCTATGCGGGCTTCGATGCGATAGCCGATGCCCAGAATTTTATTGTTGTTTATCCTGATGCCGTAACGGTTGGTGGAAGTCTGCAATTTAACAAATACGCCGATAATGTACCCGGTTTTGGCGCTACCGGTGATACCAATGGCCCTAATCCGGCCGATCCGAACGCGCCGGACGACGTTTTGTTTACCTCCGATCTAATTGATTATTTATTCCAGAAGTATCGGATCAACCGAAATCGGGTTTACGTGACGGGCCATTCGGGTGGAGGGTTTATGTGCTATTTTCTGAGTATGGCGCTGCCGAACAAAATCGCGGCTTTTGCTCCGGTTGCTGCCAGTTTGTGGGGTAAAAACAGTTTTTTGTCCAGCTATTTTACGGCTGCCAACTATAAACCCGTGCCGTTGATGCATATTCATAGCAAAGGCGACCCCGTTGTCGATCCGCCCATTATTCCCTATCCAAAGACTCCAGGATTCGTCTGGCCGCTATCAAATTATGCCTATCTGGATTGTGGTAATGGCAGTACCTATACGACGAGTGCCGTGAATCCGAATGTCGATTCGCTGACCTTCTGTAGCTCTGGGAAAAAAGTGGTGTTGATGATGACCAAAGATGCGTCGCATGGGTGGAGTACCCTTTTTAACGTGCCGCAAACGATCTGGAATTTTGTCAAAGGCTACCAACTGACAACCTTCCCCGAATTCGATAATCACCTGAAGGTCGATCAGTTTGGCTACCTGCCGTTGGCCCGGAAAGTAGCGGTGATCAGTAGCCCTCAAACCGGCTATAATGCATCCGAGACGTTTACGCCGTCTACCTATTACCAAATTCGAAGAGCTGCTGACAATTCCGTAGTGATGCGGGGTTCGCCAACTACCTGGAATAGTGGTACAACGCATGCTCAGTCGGGTGACAAGGTATGGTGGTTCGATTTTTCGCAGGTGCAACAGGCCGGAAGCTATTTTGTGTACGATTCGATCCGCAATAAGCGGTCTTATACCTTTGAGATCAATAATGACGTCTATAATAGCGTCCTGAAAAATGCTGCGCGGGTTTTCTTCTATCAGCGAAGTGGGTTGGCGAAACAAACACCCTATGCAGCCCCCCCCTGGACCGACGGAGCCGCATTTCTGGGTGCTCAACAGGATACAGATTGTCGGCTGGTGACGAATACCAATGTGGCTACGACCAAAAACCTGCGCGGTGGCTGGTTCGACGCGGGCGACTATAACAAATACGTTCCGTTTACGTACGGAACGATGATTGATCTATTGCTGGCCTACGAAGACAATCCGGTGGTCTGGACCGACGATTTTGCGATTCCGGAATCGGGAAATGGTGTGCCTGACCTGCTGGACGAAGCGAAATGGGAGCTTGACTGGATGCTTCGAATGCAACAACCCGATGGTTCTTTGCTGCATAAAGTGTCGGTAACGGATTTTAGCGCGGTATCGCCACCCAGCGCCGATACGCACTTTCGACGATACGGTGCAGCCAGCACGGATGCAACGGCTACGGGGGCCGCCGTATTGGCCCTGGCCGCCATTCAGTTTAAATCACTGAGCGATCCGGCAAAAAAACGGTACGGCGATACGCTCCAGACGGCCGCTATCAATGCGTATAGTTGGGCCAGTACGAACCCGAACGTAGCCTTCTCGAACACCGGTTTTCAGAGTGTGGCTGCTACCAATGATGCACACGACCGACTGGCACGTCGGGTGGCCGCTGCTGCCTTCCTGTACGGACTGACAGGCAATACAACATACCGAAGCTTCTTTGATGCGAATTACAGTCAGATTCACCTTATTCAGTGGGGGTATGCTTACCCATTCGAAGCTACTTACCAGGATGCCTTGTTGTATTACGCCAGAGTTTCGGGAGCTACCACCAGCGTCAAAAACGCAATCTTAACGACCTATTCGACGAGTATAAAAACCAGTAATGCGGAAAATCTGCCAGCTTATTTAAGTCAGACGGACGCGTATCGAGCTTTTCTGGATGATCGGAATTATACATGGGGCAGCAACGAAACGAAGGCTCATCAGGGCAACATGTTTTTTGCGATGAATACCTACAAGCTGGATGGTGGGAATAAAACCAATTATCAGGACGCAGGCATGGGTTTCGTCCATTATTTACATGGTGTAAATCCGACGGCCTATTGCTACCTGACCAATATGGGCGTGGCTGGAGCGGAATTTTCGGCTCCAACGATGTATCATAGCTGGTTTGGCGATGGAACAGCCTTCGATTTCAATCCGCCACCTGGGTATCTGATGGGCGGTGCTAACCCAACCTACACGCCCGATGCGGCCTATAGCGGTCCTGTTATTTCGCCCCCTCAGAATCAGCCCGTTCAGAAGTCCTACAAAGCCTGGAACACGTCGTATCCTGAAAATTCATGGGAGCTCAACGAACCCGCTATTTATTCGCAGGCGGCTTATCTGCGGTTGTTGTCACAATCGATGTGTTATACCGATGTGGTAACCAGCGTGAAATCGGGTAATTGGAACGATTCGTCTACATGGTCGTGTGGGCGCATACCAACGGCCACAGATAAGGTAGTTATTCAGAAAAATAACACGATCTCAGTCGCTGGAACCGTCCAGGCGAAGAGTGTGACCTTACGTGGAACGATTACCTACGCCAGCGGAGGGAAGCTGCAACTCGGGAACTAAGCAACTCAACACGGCGTGAGTAAGTAGTATACAGTTGCTACAGAGAATAATCGTCAGTGGCTGATCTTAACGCCCGATTGCTACTTTTCTCAGTATTGAATCAATTACCTGCAAGGTTGAAACACCATCGGCTTCGGCTTCATAGTTGAGCATAATGCGGTGGTTGAACACATCCGGCGCAACTTCCTTAATGTCTTCGGGTAGAACGTATTCGCGTCGATCGAAATAGGCGAGTGCTTTAGCCGCCAGATTCAGGTGGATGCTGGCGCGGGGCGACACACCAAACTGGATGTAGCGGGCTTCGTCGCGAAGGTTGTAATCCATCGGTCGTCGGGTAGCAAATACCAGTTCGATGATATACCGTTCAAGCGTTTCGGAAATGGTGATACCGTTAATTTCGTTGCGGATGGCTGCCAGATCTTCTTTGCCCAGAACAGGCTGAACCTCATAGTCGAAATTCATATTCGACATTCGGCGCATCACTTCCAGTTCTTCCTCTTTATTCAGATAATCGACGAATACTTTCATCATGAAGCGATCGACCTGCGCTTCGGGAAGCGGATACGTACCTTCCTGCTCGACCGGATTTTGCGTAGCCAGCACCAGAAAAGGGCGATCGAGAATAAACGTTTCCTCGCCGATGGTAACCTGCTTTTCCTGCATGGCTTCCAGCAGAGCGGCCTGCACCTTTGCCGGAGACCGGTTAACTTCGTCGGCCAGAATCAGGTTGGCAAAAATTGGCCCCTGCTTCACTTCAAATTCGGCGGTTTTCTGGTTGAAAATCATCGTTCCGATCAGGTCGGCAGGAAGCAGGTCGGGCGTAAATTGAATCCGTTGGAAATCTAGTTCAAGAACTTTGGCCAGTGTGTTGATAGTCAGTGTTTTGGCTAATCCAGGAACGCCTTCCAGTAAAATATGTCCGCCCGTAAACAGCCCGATAAGCAGCCGGTTGAGCAGTCGTTCCTGCCCAACCACGACCTGGCTCATCTCGCTGAACACCTCGCGGATTTTAGTATGATAGGTGAATGAAGTTGCTTGCATTGGGTTAAGTTTTCAGATTTCAGATTTCCGTTTTCAGTGGGCTGGCACATTCGTAATTTTCGCGTCAGTCAACCGAAAACTGAAAACTGAAAACTCGTCAACTAAAAACTAAAACGTTGCCCGGATGCTTCGATCCTTGCCGTGAATGTCTTTGTAAACCTGAATATTTGTGAAACCACGATCGGCAAATACCTGTCGGGTATCATCGCCAAATCGTTCGTTGATTTCAACATAGCAAGCTCCGTCTTTCGTCAGATGACGAACGCAGAAATCAGCAACCGCTTTGTAAAAGACCAACGGATCGTTATCCTCGACGAACAAAGCCAGATCGGGTTCATACGCTAGTACATTCCGGTTCATATCTACTGCTTCTGAGCGGGTTACGTACGGCGGATTGCTGACTACGCAATCAAATTTTCCCGAAAAGTCGGTTTGTACGCGTAAAATGTCCTTAATCTCAAACGTCACATCGGCGTTTAAATTTTGTGCATTATGCCGGGCCAGCGTCAGCGCTTTATCGGAAACATCCCAGCCCGTTACGACCGATTGCGGTAAGAAACGCGCCAGCGTAATGGCAATACAACCACTGCCCGTACCGATGTCAACAATGGGTACATCGTCGTTGCGATCAGAAAAATCGTGCATGATCAGCCGGACGAGATCTTCGGTTTCAGGTCGGGGGATAAGTACGTCGGGTGATACCTCAAACTCAAGGCCGCAGAAAATCGTTGTGCCAATCACATGCTGGATTGGCTCCTGTCGGTTGAGTCGTTCCAGTATCTTAAACCAATCTGGTTCTGTCCGGTTTGGGGGTAATGGTTTATCGGTTAACACATCGGTCTTACGCAGGCCGAAGTAATGATCGAGCAGCATAAAAGCCATTTCCCGCGCTTCTTCGGGCGGGTAAGCTGTAATATTCTTGCTTAAACGTTGATAGAGTGGTTTGGCGGTGGCCATTTGATCAAGTCTAATAAATTTGTGTAAAACTAAAGAAGTTTGCGGTTTATCGGTCGTGATTCCTTATTCTGATCCTGTCGAACGAATCATAACTATCCAGCCACAAGCTACAAATTATGAACCAATTCATGCGTCGTGCCCTCGAATTAGCTACACTTGGCCGGGGGCAGGTGAGTCCAAATCCAATGGTTGGCTGTGTCATTGAACACAACGGACGTATTATCGGTGAGGGCTGGCATCAGCGATACGGCGAAGCGCATGCCGAACGTAATGCTATTCTTTCTGTAAAACCCCAGGATGAGCACCTATTGCCCGAATGTACAGCTTATGTTACACTTGAGCCCTGTTCCCACTATGGTAAACAACCTCCCTGTGCCGATTTGCTCATCGACAGACGAATAAAACGAGTAGTCTGCTGCAATGATGACCCAAATCCGTTAGTAGGCGGGCAGGGATTTACTAAATTACGAGAGGCTGGCATTGAGGTCGAAACAGGTCTTCTCAATGAACTTGGCCGTGAATTGAACGCCCGGTTCTTTACTTTTTTTGAGCGAGAACGCCCATATATCATTCTGAAATGGGCTGAAACGACAGACGGTTTTATTGCTGCAGCAGGAGGGAGACCGGTTAAAATCAGTGGTGATTTATCGCATCGGTTAGTTCACCGCTGGCGATCGGAAGAAGATGCGATTATGGTTGGAACCAATACGGCCCGAACGGATAATCCGCGACTAAATACCCGGTTGTGGCCGGGCAAAAATCCAACACGTCTGGTACTGGACCGGAACCTGCTATTGCCGCCTGATCTGTATCTGTTTGATGGTACACAACCAACGATTGTCTATCATCAGGCTGAAGGTCAGGTAACAACAAAACATTCTGCGGTTATTCACTCATTCGCTCATTCGCTCATTGACATTTTGCAGGATCTGCATCAACGCCGGATTCAGTCGGTATTGGTAGAGGGTGGTACGACCTTACTGCAATCGTTTATGGATGCTGGATTGTGGGATGAGATGCGGATATTTCGGAGCCGATCTATGTTAGGAGAAGGAATAAAAGCACCGACTGTTCGTGGGCAACTGATTCAACGGGACCGAATTAGCGACGACGAGTTAAGCATATATCGTCCGTAGTCGTCGGGCAGTCGATCTAGCCTATTTTGTGGTTAGCGTTGGAAAATAGCTGCCATTGCCTGCATGTTAACCGCTTCATCAAAAGCCGCTTGCACGGGCATGACGTAATCAGATATGACAAAGCTCCGAATGGTGCCTTCGTTGTATTTTACGATTAACTGATACTGCTCATCCACCAGATGGTATTGTTCAATGAACCGATCATCTGCGTCGATAATCCAGTATTCTTCGACGCCGTGAGCCTGATAATCCTGAAATTTGATGCCCCTGTCTCGTTTCGCCGTGCCGTCCGATAAAACTTCGATCACAAGATCAGGCGCTGGAAACAAGGTTTGTTTTTTGTCAAATAAATCCGCTTTTGCCCGCCCGAAAAAACATATATCTGGCTCGTAGTCGTTGCGGGTGAGAGCCGTCATGATTTTTTCTACACCAACAAATCCAAGCTTATTTTTGCGAACATATAAATCAATAAGCCCGCACAAGTATTTAGTTGTTTCGTTATGCATTTTCTTAACCGGTGAATGCATAACAATTTCACCATTAATGAATTCAAGCTTTTATTCATCGGTGATGTCGTTGTAAAATGCTTCACGCTTTTTACGCTCTTGAGCTAACACGGCTTGAATCTCCTGCATAATCAAGTAAGCACCTGGGTATTCCAGAATCTGTTCGACAACTGTATGGTGCATAGTACGGTGGTAATTCACAACTAATATACGAACGAGTCGGTAAGTCTGACCGTTTGGCTACGATGAAAACACAAACGCCCTGGTTTTGGCCGGGGCGTTTGTATATAGAACAGCTGTTTAATCGAACCTAGACTCCTTAACAAGCGCTAGTTCGATTGGGCAACGGGTGTAGCATTCGCCCCGATATTACCACTGGCGACCAACTTCGTACCCGACAATACTTTCACATTGGCATTGTAGGTAGTTAGTTTGTCATAGAAACCTGCTTCGTTTATGACATAATATTTGCTGGTAGAAAACTCCCCGGTAGCCCCACTGATAGCATCAAGCGGTTTGAGAACCGTTGCCGAGCTTTCAGCAAGTTTACCCTGATAAACAGATGAGGAATAGGCCGTTCCTGTTGTTGTATTATAAAGGCCCATTTCAACCAATGTAACCGAGGTGCTGTACTTATAAAATACCACACGGCCGTAAATAGTCGTTCCGGTTGCCGACGCTAATGTGTATGACTTATAGGTCGTTACGGTACCACCGCCCGGAGCTACGCTTAAATTAGGTTCATATTGCTGCTGCTCACACGAACTAAGGAAAGCAATCATTAACAGGAAAATGCCCAGTGCTGGGATAAGGTTTCTTATATTGAGAAATCGGTTCATAGTTGGGGTAGCGATTAGAAGTTGAACATTACACGGCCATAATAATAGGCCCCGTTGGAACCTTGCTGATTGTTAGAGTACAGGTAAAAGCCCTGATTCTCTGACCGTAGTATTTGCGGATATTTATCAAGAATGTTGCTGCCTCCGATTGAGAACTTCACATTGCGGTTCAGATCATAGCCAACGCTTAGGTCAAAAATGGCCTGCGGAGAAAATGTCTGATCATAAAAATTGCCGTCACCGTCAGCAGATACAGATCTTTCGGTGACCGATCCATAATAGGTGCCTCTCAGCATGGTATTGAATTTGTTAACCCGATAAGAAACCGAACCAATCAGCTTAGTTCTGGGTGTACCTGTTTCAAATTGCCCTACTACATCACGGCTGAGGTATTTTCCAACGACCTGATCGGAAGTAAGATTGGCTACATTCAGGTTAAGCGTTTTGCGATTGAGGACCGTATTTTTGCTGAAAATGGTAGCCAGCGTGAACGTAAAACTTTTGCCTTTTTGTAGGTTAAGCGTGTAATTTCCAACGGCCTCGATGCCTTTAGAACGTACATCGGCTCCATTGACAAAAAATTGAGCTTCACCTTCGCCAATTACTTCGCCATAATTATTGCCAACTTCCGAAGCGTTAAAATAACTGGTTCTGAAAATACGGTTGTCAACATCAATCTGGTAAGCATCCAGGGTTACCTCAAATCCCTGAACGGGTTGATAGGTAAGCCCAAAGCCATAGGTGCGTGATTGTTCCTGTTTTAACCCTTTGATGCCTAATACCCGGGCCGCTGTGCTGTTGGTGGGGTAAGTGGTCACATCCAGAGGCTGCGGAATGCCATTGGCATCTGGTACGAAGGCAGTAGCTGTATGGGTATAGTTAAGCTCCTGTAGCGATGGTGCGCGGAACCCCGTTGCAATCGATCCACGGATAGTAAGCGTTTTCGTCAGCGAATACCGGGCGGCCAGTTTTCCAATCGTTACCCCGCCAAAATCAGAGTAATTTTCCAGCCGGAAAGCACCAGCTAGTAAAAATTTCCGGGTGAGTTCCAATTCAGCATCCAGATAGGCCGCCATCGTTGTTCTGAATTCATTGCGCTCATTCTTAGGGCCAAAGCCAGCAAAACACTGACAGTTAGACGAGAGGGATTTAACGGTTACCTGTTGTCCGGCATTTACGGCCAATGGATTTCCGTTGGCATCAACAATAGGTACGCTGCTGGCATCTTCGAGGGGTTTGCCATCGGGGCCAACAAGGAGCCCGTCTTTTGCTACCGTTAGTATGCCTGCATTACCATACGCATAACTCTCTTCCTGTCCTTTAAGGATTTTATAGTTCTCGACGCGCATTTCTGCACCAAAGGCGATGTTAAGGCCATTCATCACACCTTTAAAATAACGGGATAAGTCGAGGTTGGTCGAGTTCTGAGTGAACTGATGTGTTCCCAGATTCATGTTGACCGGCGAATTGGAGCCGAGGGAGGCATTGAAGGTATTCACCATGCCAAGCCGCATGGTATTTTTCCCGAATGTATTGCTGAAGTCAACCAGAAATTCGCCGATCTTGCTTTTAATGCCAACGGTGTTCGAAATATCGGAGGTATTGGAGGTCATTTGTGGCCTGAATCCGTTGGGATAGAGCAGGTAGTTGAACCGGTCGGTCTGAGCGGGTCGGCGGAAATAGCACGAGAAGCCTTCCAGGTATTTATAAGAAGCACCGCCAAAACTGTAAATAGTTGTGTTAGGATTTATCTCATAACCGGCGTTATAAAACGTGCTTCCAAGCGTAATCGCTGGCATACCGGCGTATACCGCAAAATCTGCTTTCGTCAAGCCGCGGGCACTCATCAAACCCGTTTCTGTGGTCAGTGCAGCGATTTGTGACGTATTACCGGTCGCCTGTGCATTAATTAGTTCAGGATTGGTAATGACCGGATTACCGTTCTTGTCGGTTCGGAGGTTATTAAGATACGTTTTGTCAAAAAATCCCCAGTCATTTACGAATGGGCGAAGTGTGGGTCGGCGCTGGGTAATCTGACCTGAAAGGTTAAAGTAGCCTTTGTCGTTTATTTTGAACCCATAGTTCGCATCGAACTGGTAATTGAATCCATCGGGTTTACCAGACTTAGTCAAATCACCGGCCTGGCCACCTGTATTGGCATAGCCTCCACCGGTAAGGCTACCCGTTAATTTATTGGTGCCCTTTTTTAGGATAATGTTGACGACACCGGCCACCGCATCGGAGCCATACTGGGCAGCAGCGCCATCGCGAAGTATTTCTACCCGATCAATAGCCGAAACAGGGATGGTCATCAAATCAACTGTAGTAGAAGGGCTGCCAACCGCTGTTTCGGTAATGAGCAGGGCCGATGTATGGCGTCGCTTTCCGTTAATCAGAACAAGTATCTGATTGGGGGCCATATTCCGTAGCTGAACCGGATCGACGTGCGAATTTAGATCGCCACCCTGCGACCGGACCGCATTGAAACTCGGTGCGACAAAGGCCAGCATCTGAGCCAGATCCATTTGAGGAAGTTCGCCCATAATATCCTTAATCGAAATGACATCGACAGGAACGGGTGTTTCCAAAATAGTTCGCCCGGTATTCCGCGATCCTGTCACGATCAATTCAGTCAATTGAGTCGCATCCTCATCCAGGGCAACGTTAAATGTGGTCTCATCGCCAACTTTTATCTCTTTTGATTTAAAGCCGATGAAGCTGAAAACAAGAATGTCAGCCGGTGTGACTTCCAGGGTAAATAGGCCCTGAGCATCGGTGATCGAACCTTTCCGGCTATTGCCCTTCACCAGTACATTGACTCCTTGTATTACTTCGGAATTAACGCTGGTGGATACTTTACCCGTTATTTTCTTCGTCTGGGCTAAAGCGTCCAAAGGACATACAGCAACCAATAATAGCATGGTGATGATTACGGGTATCAGATCATGCTTCAGTAGTTTTCTTTTCATGGTTGTTATTTGATTGTTGGAGTTAAGTAGAGAATATTCATTTTTAGGTATTGTGGTAAGAAAATGGGTATTTCTGGACAAAGGCGTAGCTAACAACCAGAAGAATTCCGGTTTGCAAATTGGGGCAGAAAGACAATGCAGAATACGAAAGCGGTTGAGTGACACTGACTGTGTTCACGCACCGCCCGACCATCATTTGGTTAAGAATCAGATGTTGCTTTTGTGCACAAAGGCATGTATTTTGTGTTGCCTTATATCAAATATGCCAATTAATTTATTGTGTATAAAGTATTACTAGAAATAAAATATGTTATTGTTTGTAAAGTACAAAAGATAGTTAACTGAGTACTATTTACTAGTAAAGAATAGGTATTTTTAAGCAATTGCCTGACCTGTCGACCATACAGTTTTTACATGAAGAGAGCTGTCCACACGGACTACATTAGCCACATAGCCATTTTGTATTTTACCAAGTTTATCGCCCAGGCCAATTACTTCGGCCGGAATAACCGATGCCATGCGTAACGCATTCACTAAAGGAATTTCAGCCTGATCAACAGCCACTCGAACACAGTCGATTAAAGTAAGGGCTGAGCCCGCCAGTTTGCCTTCATTATTTACGTATCGACCGGGGCCGTTTGGGTCGGGTTCGAAATGGACAATAAACTCGCCTAATGAGAAATTGGGGCGCGGTGGATTGGCAAATAAAGCGTCTGAAATCAGGAAAAGGCGTTCTGAGCCGTCGTTGTTCATTAGACGGTACGCAATTCGGATAGCAACCGGATCGCAGTGGTAGCCGTCGGCAATGATGCTTGCCCGAACTGCCGAGTGGTCAACTACAGCCCCAACGACGCCCGGCTCACGGCTTTCAAACCCCCTCATGGCATTATATAGGTGGGTGGCCAGTGGAAATCCGTTTTCAAAGGCGCTCATGGCCTGTTGGTAAGTAGCATTGCTGTGCCCCAGCGAAAGAAGCGTATTCGGGTGTTTTAGCCGATGTAGGGTGGCCAGCTGTTCAGGGGTTAGAATTTCAGGAGCCAGCGTCAGTATCTGGATCACATCGGCATTCGTGCTGAATAAAGCCTCCAGTTCACCCTCCGCTGGTGTGCGGACAAAAGCGGCACTGTGAGCCCCGCGCTTGATTGGATTGAAATACGGTCCTTCGAGGTGGATGCCAGGCACACCATATGGCTCTTCAGCCCGAATAACCTGCACGGCCGCCATGGATTGTTGCATTATATCGAGCGAGGTCGAATGGATCGTTGGCAGCAGGGTCGTGGTGCCGTTTCGGCGGTGGGTTTCGTAAATATGCCGAACGGTCTCGGGCGTTGGTACATCATTCAAAAACAGATTCGAGCCCCCGTAAAGCTGCAAATCAATCAGACCCGGAATCAGGTAATCACCTTCCAGATCAATGACAGTCGAGTCGTTAGGTGTTGAGCCGTTGGGAGTCTCTGAAACTTCCTGTATATACCCATTCGCGACGCGGACAGATGCGCCTGAAAGAAACGATTCGCCCGTGAAAACAGTGGCGTTCTGAAATGTAATTGCCTGCATAAACGCGAAAGTAAAATGCCGGATTTAAATATCCGGCAGAATTTTACAAATACGTTCACTTTTCTACTTTAATCAACTCTACCGGGCCGGCCAGCCAGTTCTTTGCTTTTTCGCCGAAGGCTTTCATGTGCGGCATCTGGTCATGAGCCTGAAGTCCGGCTTCATCCGTCCAGCGCTCGTGCATGATGAATTTTTCGGGATGTTCGGCACTTTCAAACAATTCATAAAGCAGACAGGCGTCTTCTTGCCGAACCTTTACAACAAGGTTATATAAGCCATTACGCAATTCAGCTTCGGCACCGGGTCGGGCCGTAATGATCGCAAAAACACCGAGAGCCATACAAGAATGAGGGTTATTGAGTAATTTTTGTTAGACATTATGTAAGATCACTTTACCACACAAACTTAGCGTTCCTGCCAGATTTCCCACGCTTTTTCGGCCTGTAAAACCAGCATCTGGTAGCCATTCATGACCGAAGCTCCCCGCTCGAGACCGAGTTTCATAAATTGGGTTTCGGCCGGATTATAAACCAGATCGTAGAGTAAATGCTGTTCCGTAAGCTGGTCGTAGGGGAGGGTCGGCGCTTCATTGGTGTGTGGGTATGTCCCAACAGGCGAACAGTTTATAATGAGTTGGTACGCAGCAATCAGGGCAGGCAGTTCATCGTATGTGAGATTATCGGCGGTTTTGGTCCGTGATACTGATTTATAGGAAATATGCAGATCGGCCAGGGCCACCATCACGGCCTTTGAGGCACCGCCCGTTCCGAGTACGAGTGCCTGCAAACCGTTCGCCGTGCGCCCAAGCGAAGTGAGCCAATCGGTAAGCGATTGTTTGAAACCGTAATAATCGGAGTTGAAGCCGGTTTTGGTGCCATCGGCTTCCAGTTTAATCACATTCACCGCTCCAACCTTTTCGGCCGACGAATCCAATCGATCGAGGTACGGAAGTACGGCCTGTTTATGAGGAATCGTTACGTTTAACCCCCGTAGACCCGGCGTTTGAAGCAGATCGGGGAGTGCAACCGAAACGTCGGACATCTCAAACAGATCATATCGGGAATCGGGAATGCCTTCACGGACGAATTTATCTGTGAAGTAGCGTTGCGAAAATGAATGCGTAAGCGGAAAGCCAATAAGACCGTAGCGAGTCATAAATGAGTAGGGTAATAGACAATTTACCAGAAGCGGTAGTCCAGTAAAAGTAAAACGGGTTATTGGCTTACTGCGTTATTTCCAGTCAACCACAGACGGTAATAACCCAGTAAGCCAATAACCCGTTTAATTCTCGATTCAGACAGTGGGCGTACTGGATCGTTTTTTTAGTGCGCCATAAATGATAGGCACAACGGACAAACCGACGATACCGAACACAACCAGCTCAAAATTCTTTTGAACGATCGGGAAATTGCCAAAGAAATAGCCCAGTAGTGAAATACTGGTTACCCACAAAACAGCCCCGATGATGCAAAACCGGAGGTAGGTTCCGTAGTTCATACTGCCAGCACCAGCTACAAACGGCGCTATAGTCCGGACAATTGGAATGAACCGGGCAATGATGACCGTACGACCACCGTATTTGGTATAAAATTTCTCCGTTTCAGTGATGTATTCACGCTTGAAAAACAGAATCCTCTCCCTGGATTTGATCGTATTCCCCAGAAACTTGCCAACAAAATAATTGACGTTGTCGCCCAGTAGAGCGGCCGTAATCAATAATGGAATAATGACCCAGACACTCAGCTCGTTGGTAGGCCGGGCTGCCAAAGCTCCGGCCGCAAACAGCAATGAATCGCCGGGGAGGAGCGGCATCACAATCAGTCCTGTTTCGGTGAAAACGATCAGAAATAGAATGGCGTAGAGTAATACGCCGTAATCGTTGGCCCACGCATCAAGGTAGCGATCGAGGTGGAGCAGAAAATCAAGCAGAGATTTGATAAGATCCATAAAACGGAGTTTTTACCGGGTCGCCGGTGCGATTTATAGTTTTCAGTAGGTTATGCAATGAGTTGTGATGCGTCAGCTCTCAGAAAGCCATAAACTGTAAACTATTTATCAAGAAATTGCGTAAACGTATCTCCGCGCAACCCTAATCGAATCGTTTCCAGGGGAATAACTTCGTGAGGAGCAATGTTACCAAGATTAACGTTGGCACCGAGGAGTTTAACAAACCAAACCTGCTGTTCTTTTTGCGGAGCTTCCCACAGGATACTTTCAAAGGGAACCTGCGTCAGAATTTCTTCGACTAGTCCCTGGCGCACTTCACCACTCGAGCGAAACAAACCTACGGTGCCTCCTTCGCGGGCTTCACCGATTACCTTCCAGGCACCAGCCTCTAACTCTGCCTTCATCAACTGAATCCACTTATACGGTGGAATGATCTTGGCTTCATCTTTTGAACCAACTTCCGACAAAACCGTAACCTGCGTAGCCAGTGTTCGAATATACTCGCATTTTTCGTCCTGGGGCATCTCAATAGAACCATCTGAAACCTCAGCGTATTCCATGCTATACTTATCCAGAAGCTTTCGGTAGTCGTCGAACTTATTCCGGACAACGAAGGCTTCAAAGAGGGTTCCGCCAAAATAGACCGGCACACCCGCTTCCCGATAAATGTCAAGTTTTTCTTTAAGATTGGGGGTCACAAAAGAGGTTGCCCAGCCCAGTTTGATGATGTCTGCGTAGCCAGCGGAGGTAGACAAAAAGTCCTCAACTTCGCGCAGGCTTAATCCCTTATCCATTACCATCGTCAGTCCGCTTTGGCGCGGCTTAGCGGTACGATCGGGAATCTGCGTAAGCGTATAATTCATTCCGAATGATCTAATAGGCATGTTTAAAATCGCCCAAAAGTAGTATAAGTCCTGATAACCTCCCAAGAAAGTCCATAAATAGTAGCGTCTGTTGCGACTATAGCTTAGTTTCGTACTATTTTTGTTGGATATGGACAATTTGACAAACCCTCGCCTTGATTTCTTTCGCTCACAGATTGGCAACGACATGAGTGGTAGCATTTCTCCTTTCGGTCGTTGGCTTAAAGGCACAATCCGAGCCGCCGACTATGGGCGGTTAGTCGTTGAGTATACGATTCGGGAAGAGTTGACCAATCCGGCTGGAGTGTTACATGGCGGGGCAGCTGCTGGCATTCTCGACGATCTTGTTGGCGCTACCGTCTTTACCCTCGGCCGCGAATACGCTTATACATCTGTAAACCTGAACATCGATTTTCTTCACGCAGCCCGGTTGGGCGAGTCCATTACCGCAATTGCAGAGGTTATTCGCGAGGGGAAAAACATCATTCACGGTGAAGGCCGAATTGTGGCAGCGGATGGCAAAATCATTGCCAAATGTGCTACTAATCTGATCCAGACGTCGATGAAGCTGCCCATTTAAAATGCAGCGACAAGCTCATAGCAACGGCAATACCTTAAGACTTCCGGGCGGGTGATTAACAGGTATCGGTTTGCTTTATTGGCTGATACCTGACCATTTATTATTAATCCGGTATTTTTACTGGCACGAATGAGTGGCTACGTCTTGCGTTTCAATAAAGAATACGTTACTTTTGCACCTCATTTCCAATTTCATACACAAACATGTACGCAATCGTAGAGATCGCAGGGCAGCAATTCAAGATCCAGAAGGGTCGCTCCATCTATACCCACCGGTTAGAGGGCGATGTGGACGCTGCACTTGCCTCCGACAAGGTGAAAATTCTCCTTGTTGACAACGAGGGGAGCATCTCCATTGGTGCCCCGACTGTCGCTGGAGCGACAGTATCGGCCAAAATCGTCGAACACCTGAAAGGCGAAAAAGTTATCGTCTTCAAAAAGAAACGTCGTAAAGGCTACAAAAAGAAAAATGGTCACCGTCAATACCTGACCAAAGTTCTAATCGAAGATATAACAATCTAAAATAGTAGTTAGTGGTCAGGAGCTGGAAGTGAGGAATTGTACACGCAAACCTTATTCTTACTCCTAACACCTCGCTCCTAATTCCTAAAAGACAATGGCACACAAGAAAGGTGTAGGTAGTTCCAAAAACGGCCGCGATTCGCACAGCAAACGCTTGGGTGTGAAGCTGTTCGGTGGCCAGTCGGCTATTGCCGGCAACATCATTATCCGCCAGCGCGGTACGAAACATCATCCTGGCAAAAACGTTGGTCTGGGTAAAGACTATACGTTATTCGCACTGGTTGATGGTGTCGTAAAATTCCGTCCTGGCCGCAATAGCCGTTCATACGTAGACATCATTCCCGCTGGTCCTTCGGCAGTTGAAACAGCTCCTGTAGCCGTCGCTCCCGCAGCAACAGCAGAAGCGTAAGGCACACACTTACGATACGAAAATGAACCCGTTTAACAGTACGTTGAACGGGTTTTTTCATGCCCAAAAACTAAAAAAACGGTATGACTGTTACTACACCATCAGCGCTGCCAACCGAAAGTCATAACGTATACACTGAAAACTTTTTAATAATGAATCCTACGCTAAGTCGTCCTGTATCCATCTTTACCGAAGGAAGTCCCAATCCGAACTCAATGAAGTTCGTCGTTAATTTCGAACTCGTTCCTGCCGGGTTATCCTTCGACTATGCCACGCCTGCCGATGCATTGATTGATGGTAAAGCGTCACCGCTGGCAGTAGCCCTCTTCGGGTTTGAGTTTGTGCAACGGGTGTTTATTTCGGGAAATTTCATAACCGTTACCAAAGACGACGAAACGGACTGGGACGAAGTGATATTTGAAGTTAAGTTTTTTCTGAAAGAGTATTTTGGTGAGCAGAAGCCCGTTTTTTCACAACGGACCATGGACACCAACTCGGCGAAACTGGATATGGATTCGGAAACCGTTCAGAAAATCAAAGCCGTACTGGATCAGTATATTAAGCCAGCCGTTGAGTCGGATGGGGGTGCTATCAGCTTTTATTCATTCGATGAACCAACTGGCACCGTAAAAGTCCTGTTGCAGGGCTCCTGTAGCGGTTGCCCTTCATCGACACTAACCCTTAAGGCAGGGATCGAAAACCTCTTGACCCGTCTGGTTCCAGAGGTGAAACTCGTTGAAGCCGAAGGTGTGTAAGGGAATCTAATCATTTGAAAAAGGTCGTTTGTAATTGTTGAGATCATTAGGTGTCGACGGTTACGAACGACCTTCTTATATACCACTAAATCAAAATAAACGGCCATTGGGCAAACCCACGCAGCGAATTGGCGTTTACCTTGCAGGACACCTGCCATTCAAACCGTGACTGCATGAAGTATTCGTTTGTCTTAGTATCATTTCTGCTGGCTACGACAGCCAGTTTCGCACAAAACCTTCTTGGCATTTCAACCAGTCGCTATGGCGGCACCAATCGGCTTTACATTAACCCCGCTTTAGCCGCTGATTCTCCCTCTAAGTTCTACCTGAACGTTGCAACGGGCATTGCCCATGTCAATAACAATTATGTTCGGTATCAGGCACCGTTTTCCTTACTGCGATTAATTAGTGGAACGGTACCTTCTCAATATAAAAACCCAGATGGTTCCGTCCGATTCGATGCGTCGTATACCCAGGAAATCCTGAACGGTACGCCTAAAAATGGGACGATCCTAGGGGAAATACGAGGACCTGCCTTCCTGATAAAAACAAGCGACCGTGCCGCTTTTGCCGTAACAACCCGCTTCCGGGCAATAGGGCAGGTTGTTGGCGCATCAGAAAATTTGCTGTCAGCCATAAGAGCCAGTTTAAGCGATAAAGCACTTTACAGCATTCCCAACCGGGACAATAAATTCAGTGCGAACACCAATACGTTTGTTGAACTGGGATTGACCTATGCCGGAACAATCTGGGAGGGGGATGGGCAAAAACTTCTACTGGGAGCCACGGCAAAACTCCTGCTGGGCTATAATGCCCAGCACCTTGTTAACCGGGGAATGGACTACCGGATTATTCAGGACCCGAACAATGCGAATAGTGCACTACTGGAGGTCAATCGACTGGATGCTACCCTTGCTTATACGAGCTTTCTACAGGATCGAAGCCTGAACCCCCGAACTTTGTTTAGCACGTCGGCACCCGGTAAAGGTGTTGGTGTTGATGTTGGCCTGACATATGTGAGTCAATATGATGTTGATAGCCCTGCTTTACAATTAGGTCTGGCAGTAACTGATATTGGCGGACTGACCTATACCGGCGAAGATTACAACTACACTGACATCGGTCAGAATCCGGTTCGGTTTCGGGGGAGTGATTTTAACAATCTGAACGGTATCGAAGATATTGCCCGAGTCATTCAGCAGAAAATCAATACGGGGCGCAGTCCTGATAAAACCAGCTTCCGGACAGGGCTCCCAACATCACTGAACGTAACAGGCGATTACCAGCTGCCCAGCGGATTTGGTATAAATCTGACTTATTTACAGGATCTGAGAGCTGTCGATGCGCTTGCCACCCACCAACCGTCGCTCATAGCGGTTACTCCGCGATACGATGCACGCTGGCTGAGTTTATCGGTGCCGATCGTTTATCTGAACCATGGCCTGTCGGCGGGTGCTTCGGTTCGGGTTGGGCCGGGTTGGTTGGGTACGGATAATCTACTCGGCCTGCTGGGCAACGTTAGCAGCGGAATCCGGCCGCGCGGTTTAGATATTTATGCTGGTTTCGCCTTTGGTATTGGGCGGTCAGATGACGAGTAACGCGTTGATCCATTGAGAAAAGGACAGGCAGATCAATTGCGCTTTCTAAATCGATCCTTCCTCCTTCCTGCAAGACCGGAATTACTCAATTGCATCGTCTATTCTTTTTCGAGCAGAAATGCTTAATTTTGGTCAAATACCGTCTGTAAACTGGGTTTTGCCAGGTCTGACATGACCGAACGAACTACTTTTTTCGATACCCCACTTCTCTACCTGAAAGGACTAGGGCCGCAACGTACGGAACTTCTCAATAAAGAGTTGAATCTGTTTACGTATGGTGACCTGATTCAATATTACCCATTCCGTTACGACGATCGGTCGCGCTATTATACCATTAGCGAATTGATGGACTCAATGCCGTCAGCCCAGATTAAAGGTCGGCTTCGTGATTGGTATACGGAAGGGGAAGGACCTAAAAAACGGCTTGTCGGGACATTTACGGATGGCACTGGCTCAATGAGTCTGGTGTGGTTCCAGGGTATTACCTACATTGAGAAAACCCTTCGACGCGATGGCGAATACATTGCCTACGGCAAGCCCCAGTCCTTCAATGGGCAATTTAGTATTGTTCATCCTGAACTGGAAAATACCAATACGGCCTCGGAGCAGGAGTTAGGATTCTTTCCCGTGTATAATCTTACCGAGAAACTCCGCAAACGCCATCTCGATAGTAAAGTGATTGGTAAAGTTATGCGGATGCTGCTCGAACAGGCGTGGCCGCATATTCGGGAGACTCTTCCCGACGCCTTGATTCAGCAATATCGGCTCGTTGGTAAGCGTGACGCGATGTGGAATATTCACCTGCCGCAGAATCAGGGCTGGCTGAAGCAGGCGCAGCGACGGCTGAAATTTGAGGAGCTATTCTACAATCAGCTTCGGCTAATCAAGAACAAACTGATTCAGAAAGAAGAATTTCCGGGGCAGATTTTCCGGGATACATCGCTGATGAAGCACTTTTATAACGAGCTACTGCCGTTTGAACTGACCGGAGCGCAGCAGCGTGTTATCAAAGAAATCTACGGTGATTTTCTGACTGGGAAGCAGATGAATCGGCTATTGCAGGGCGATGTGGGCAGCGGTAAAACCATTGTTGCCTTCATTGCGTGTTTGCTGGCTATTGGCAATGGGGCCCAGGCCTGCCTGATGGCTCCAACTGAAATTCTGGCCGACCAGCACTATAACGGTCTTAAACCGTTTGCCGATGCGATGGGGCTGAACCTTGGTATTCTGACTGGTTCGACCAATAAAAAACGTCGTGTCGTTCTGCATGAAGAGTTGCAGACGGGCAAGATGCATATCCTGGTCGGCACCCATGCATTGCTCGAAGATGCTGTACAATATAAAAACCTCGGCCTGTGCATTATTGATGAACAACACCGGTTTGGGGTGGCTCAGCGGGCAAAGCTCTGGCGAAAAAACGAAACCGTACCACCACACATTCTGGTTATGACAGCCACGCCCATTCCGCGTACGCTGGCCATGACACTATACGGAAACCTGGATGTTTCGGTCATTGATGAGCTACCCAAAGGCCGTAAGCCAATCAAGACCGTTCATAAGTTCGATAAACACCGCTCCGAAGTATTTGGATTTATGCGGCAACAGATCGAACTCGGCCGACAGGTGTATGTGGTCTATCCGCTCATCGAAGAGTCGGAGAAGCTTGATTACAAAGACCTCATGGACGGTTTCGAGAGTATGCAGCGCGCTTTTCCGCGACCGAAATATGAGGTTGGTATGCTGCATGGAAAAATGTTGCCCTACGAAAAGGACGACGAAATGCAGCGGTTTATTAAGCACGAAACGCAGATTCTGGTGGCCACAACGGTCATTGAAGTGGGTGTAAATGTGCCAAATGCCAGTGTCATGGTGATTGAAAGTGCCGAACGGTTCGGTCTGTCGCAGCTGCACCAGCTACGGGGTCGCGTTGGGCGGGGCGCTGATCAGTCGTATTGTATCATGATGACTGGCTATAAACTCAGTAGTGATACCCGTACCCGGCTCGAAACCATGATTCGTACCAATAATGGTTTCGAAATTGCCGACGTAGACCTACAACTGCGCGGCCCCGGCGACCTGACGGGTACGCAGCAGAGTGGCGTTATGGACCTGATGATTGCCGACCTGGCTAAAGACGGAGCCATTCTGACGGCTGCCCGCGAGTCGGCACAGGCCATTCTGACCGAAGATCCGGAACTCGTATTGCCTCAACACGCCCCCATCCGAAACCACGTCGATGGCCTGAAGCAGACAGAAAACAACTGGGGGAGGATCAGTTAATCAATCCATTATTACGTGCTAAATCACTTGACTTCTACGGCTCTGCCCGCTGGCTGAACGATTACGGTTTGCCCTATAAGCGAAGTTGCATTTCTAATGACAGTCAGCGCTTTCTACATCAGCAGGCAACGGGGGCACTCCGTTTCTTAAATCAGGCGCTACATGTAGGGCGGGTGAAACTGGTTTTTACAGGTATGGGTTTATGAAGAATAGCAGGTAACGGCAGTAAGTAGATAGTTCTCTGATCAGGCACCGATTGTGTTTATCAGTCAAATGAGTATCTTCCGACTGTAAACCAACCTGAGCTACTTCATGAACTATCGACTACTCCTTTTAATGGGGCTGCTTTCTACTATAGCCCATGCTCAACCGGTAACCTTTTCCGTTTCCTTCCCGGCTACTCAAAGCAAAACAGCCCTCGATGGTCGGGTACTGCTGATTCTGGCTAAAACTGATAAAACCGAACCACGCTCGCAGGTGAGCGACGCGGTTGAAACAGCCCAGATTTTTGGGGTTGATGTCGACGGACTTAAACCCGGTCAGGCTACATTTGTTGATGCGGGTGCGTTCGGATATCCCAAACGAAGCCTGAAAGACATTGCGCCTGGTGACTATTATGTTCAGGCAGTTTTGCATAAATACGAAACAGTTAAACGTAAGGATGGGCATACCGTAAAATTGCCGATGGATAGAGGTGAAGGCCAAAATTGGCGAACCGCACCTGGAAATCTGTTTAGTAAACCGCAGAAAATCAGCATAAAACCCGGAGCAAAGCAATCGATTACAATCGCGCTCAATCAGGTCAATCCGCCGATTGCAGAACCCAAGGACACGAAATTTATCAAGCATATCAGAATTCAAAGTAAGCGGCTAACTGAGTTCTGGGGTCGCCCGATGTATCTCGGTGCACACGTCCTGTTGCCGGCCGGATTTGATGAACATCCCGATGCTCATTATCCACTTTGTTTGTATCATGGGCATTTCCCCGATGATTTTTCGGGATTCAGCGAAACACCTCCTCCTGCCAATATGGATACGACCGACTATATTGACCGGTTTCATTTATATGGCTATAAGAAAATTGTAGCCCAGGAAGCCTACGATTTTTACAAGAAGTGGACCAGCAAAGATTTTCCGAGAATGCTGATTGTTGAGATCCAGCACGCAAATCCATATTACGATGATTCTTATGCCGTAAATTCCGAGAACCTTGGCCCCTATGGCGATGCCATTATGTATGAACTGCTGCCCGAAATTGAAAAACAGTTCAGGGGTATCGGGCAGGGATGGGCGCGGTTTACATACGGGGGGTCAACGGGTGGCTGGGAGGCTTTGGCAGCGCAGGTTTTCTATCCTGATGAGTTTAACGGCTGCTTTGCGGCTTGCCCTGACCCGATTGCTTTCGACGCCTACACCGTATTCAATCTTTATAAAGACAAGAATGCCTATTATGCCGAAGGACCATTTCGACGTACGCCACGGCCGGGCCAGCGAAACTACCTGGGGCAGGTAAAATGCACGGTAGAGGAAACGAATCATCGCGAACTAGCCCTTGGAACGCATTCGCGCTCCGGCGACCAGTTTGACATTTGGGAAGCCGTTTATTCGCCAGTGGGATCGGATGGGTATCCGAAAAGGATCTGGAATAAACTTACCGGCGATATTGACCCGACAGTTGCCGAATACTGGCGTGAGCATTATGATCTATTGCATATCCTTCGTCGCGACTGGAAGACCCTTGGCCCCAAAGTCACTGGTAAAATTCACATTTACTGTGGTGACATGGATAACTACTACCTCAATAATGCCGTCTATCTGATGGAAGACTTCCTGAAAAGCGTTCAGAATCCGTCAGCAAGCAGTGAAGTAGCTTACGGCGATCGGGCAGAACATTGCTGGAATGGCGATCCTACGCAACCTAATTACATCAGCCGCCTTCGTTACAACACCATGTATATCGACAAGATCCTGAAGCGTATCGAAACATCGGCACCGAAAAACGCTGACCTGAAAAGTTGGCGGTATTAAGGCAAAAGATACCAGGCTTTTGGCGTAGCCGTGCCACGGTTCAGTGAGTGTAATTAAGAACCGTGGCACGGCTACGCCAAAGGCCTGGATATAGTAAACAATTAAAAAGTTTTCAGTTTTTACGATGACTTTACCGCATACACTAAATGGCAATCGGGTGCTTAAACGACTGGATTTCGGCCAGTTGCACACGAAGTATTTCAATCATCGGCGGTTACAGGTATTTGCCAAAAAAGGGACTTCCTGTGTTCGCTGCGGAGTAGAAGGAGTGTACCTGATCGCGTCGGTTGATCAGGGGGGCGGGCACCATGTCGACCTGTTCACCGCTAATTTTACGCTCATGACCATCGACCACATTCTGCCCAGATCCAAAGGAGGACAAAGCATACTGGCGAATTATCAGCCTATGTGTCAGTACTGTAATTCCCGGAAAGGCAATACGCTGGAAAGTGAAACCTAGTGAGGATTTTTGACTTCGTTCTGGTTCAATCAATAGCCGATTGAACCAGAACGAATGTTAACGCTGAAGGCAACTAGAAACGGATAGGCTCGTTACTTCTGTATGCCCTACAATTGCGCTAAAAAGGCCATTGTATCGATACCATCGGCATAATCGCTCAGTCCAGGTCGTTGTGTCTGACCAAAAGCAACAGTCGATAAGCCGACATGACCAGAAAACCAGTTCTGAGCTGATGCGACAAGCTGAATGCGGTCGGCGCGTTCATTGAGCCAGTTTGTAGCATCAGCAAGCGTCCGGTAAGTCTGGTAGTATAGAACCGAAATCGGTGAGACCAGATTATCATTTTCGGTCAACAACAGGTAACCATTGTCGAAGTGAGGTACGGCATTGATTAGGTAAATTGACTTGTTGTAGTCGTAATTGTTCTGGTATTTATGGTTGTTAAGATACAACAGAATCTGAGGCTCCAGCGTTCGTAGAAGGGGCGTAAAATCATACCCTTCCGGCACCAGAATCGTTGATACATTGCGACAGCCCAGGCCATAGTAGTCAGAAATATCCTCGCCTAGTTTCAGGAATTCGTCGTCACTTTCTTCACCCATCAATAAGCCGACAGAGGTGCGATTTTTGCGAATAATGCTTGGCTTTTTAGCAAAGTAATACTCGAAATACCGAGCCGTGTTGTTACTGCCCGTAGCGATGTAGGCGTCGGCCGTGTTGAGCCGTTCCGCTTCTTCGATATGGTCCGCAAAATTAGGATTGATCTCTTTTATTTTTTGTATTAAATAATGGATTAGTACAAAATCCTGCGTACTTAACTTGGCGAGCAGATCATGACCACTCAGCAGTACGCAGAGTAAATCATGAAAACCAACCGCCGGAATATTTCCTGCCATGACGACCCCAACACTTCGGGAAACAGCATTTGGCTCAGGTGGGTAGGAATGAACCCATGCATTTAATTTATCGGCCGTCAGGAACTCATCGGCAATGGCTCTCAAGGCGTTTAATGTATTGGCCGGTGTAAACCAGTTATTCTTATAATAAGCCCGTTGAGCAATTTCCTCTAATTCGGGCAGGGCTTCGGCGGAGCGTAAGAAGTTGCCTAAAGCCACGAACGTTTGTAGGCGTTCTGATTGAAGCATGAAGTAAATAAACAAATGGAATACACCATCAACTAATGTAATGAAATTTTAGTTTGCCGTTAACCTTTAAATAGTTATATTTGTTGTTCAATTCAGGAAGATAAAAGTTTATCGTCTATAAATCTGTACTGCTCATGGCAATCATGATCACTGACGAGTGCATCAACTGTGGTGCCTGCGAACCCGAATGCCCCAATACAGCCATCTATGAAGGTGGTGTCGAATGGACCTGGGGTGGTGGAACCGAACTGACCGAAGTTGATTTTGGTGACGGGACGGTTGTTAGCGGCAAAGCACCACAAGCACCCGTTTCTAATGAATTTTACTACATCGTGAATGATAAATGCACAGAGTGCATGGGCTTTCATGAGGAGCCACAATGTGCGGCTGTTTGCCCGGTGGACTGCTGTGTTCCCGATCCTGAAAATGTAGAAGATGAAGAAACACTACTGGCCAAGAAAGCGTGGCTTCACGCTGAGGCCTAGTAGGAACACTATTACGCATAAAAAAGCCTGACTGGATTATCCAGTCAGGCTTTTTTATGCGTAAGCCAATATGAGAATAGGAATATTTTAAAAAAATTCGCTAAAAGAATATTTGGCAAAAAGTCTTGAATACAGAATATATTAAAATTTAGAAAAAAATGCAAATTTTAGGTACTATACGTGTAATTATTAGAACAATTTGAACAAAATAGCATAAAACATGAAAAATTGCTCTATTGTTTAACAAAATCTCTTGTGTGGAATAAATTATATGATAAAATTTGTCCCCGGTTAAACTACAATTTCACCCACTACTCCACCAAAGAAAAAGCATGAAAAAAACAGTTTTACTTCTTAGTTCTTTGTTTGCCGGGTTTGGCGCTTTCGCCCAAGATTCAACGAGTACTACTCCGGGGAAATTTACGTTCTCAGGCTACATGGACACCTACTATTTGGGTAACTTCAATAACCCAAAGAGTCAGTCGAACCTTGGTTTAAATGGTTCAGGTGTTGGTAATGCACGGGCTTTTGATCAAAAGGCGGGCCAGTTCGGAATTGGATTAATTCAGGCGAAGGCGACGTATACAGCCGATAAGGTTGATGCTGTTATGGACCTGACGTTTGGAACATTTGCTGATCTGGGAAACTATGGCAATAATGTTGGTCTTCTCGGAACACCAGGATCAACAGCGCTGGCCATTAAGCAGGCATACATTGTCTTTAAGGCCACGCCTAAATTATCGTTTACTGCCGGTCAGTTCGGTACTCACATCGGTTATGAAGTTATTGATGCTCCCGTTAACTACAACTATTCTTTATCTAACCTCTTCAATAACGGGCCATTCTATCACATCGGCTTAAAGGCACAATATGCGTTCAGTGATCGTGCTTATTTAATGTTAGGCGTTGTCAATAACGTTGATAACCTGGTTGACAATAACAAAAAGAAGGGTCTGATCGGGCAGTTCTTTTTCTCGCCGGTTTCGGGCTGGAATGTTTATCTGAACGGAATTATCTCGAACGAAGCTTCTCAGGATGTAACAGGTGTTAAGGCTGATGACGCCAGTTATTCACTGTTCGACCTGACAACTACGTATCAGATTACATCAAAATTCTATCTTGGTCTGAATGCTGCTACTGGCTCCCAGAAAGGTGATTATCAGGGTGTAGGTGGTCCATCTACATCGAAAAGCTGGGGTGGTGTAGCCGTTTATACAAACTACGCATTTACTGATAAATTCGGGTTGGGCTTACGGTATGAAACATTCGACAACAAAAATGGCGCTCGCGCTTTGACGGATGCAGCAGGTAATGGCGCAAGTGTGAACTCGATTACGATAACGGGTAATATCACAGCGGCCGATGGTCATGTGCTGCTCAAGCCTGAACTCCGGCTTGATAGCTACTCGGCCAATAAGTTCGAAAAGAATGACGGTTCACTGACTAAGTCGCAAACGACGCTCGGTATGGCGGCCATCTTCAAATTCTAAGCCTGTATCTCCGTTTTCTTAACCCAAATTCCATAAATCAGTACAACAAAAACCCCTCAATTATTATGCAAAAGCCCAATTACGTACCTCTGATTCTGCTGGGAGTCTTCGCTATTCTCGGTGTGCTGCCCGGTTTTAACAGTGTTCCGACGCAAATTGTGACGGAAGGCATCAACTCGGGCGATACGGCCTGGATGCTCGTTGCTACAGCTCTTGTCTTGTTAATGACCCCTGGTCTGGCGTATTTCTACGGCGGGATGGTCAACAACAAAAACGTTATCTCAACGATGCTGCAAAGCTTCATTGCGATGGGTGTTATCAGCATCCTCTGGGTTGTAGTTGGCTTTAGCCTGGCTTTCGGTTCATCCATCGGTGGTTTCATTGGCAATCCAATGGATCACTTTATGTTCAAAGGCGTTCTGGACGGAAAGCCCTGGTCATTGGCAGCATCTATTCCATTGGTCGTATTTGCCTTCTTCCAACTGAAGTTTGCCGTCATTACGCCTGCTCTGGTTACAGGTTCAATGGCTGAGCGGATCAATTTCCGGTCATACGTTTTGTTCATGATCCTGTTTAGCCTGTTCGTATATGCGCCATTAGCACACATGACCTGGCATCCAGATGGTTTCTTCTTTAAGAGAGGTGTACTTGATTTTGCTGGTGGTACGGTTGTTCACATGTCTGCTGGCTGGGCTGCGTTGGCCGGTGCTTTGTATCTGAAGCGTCGTAAGTCGCACCTTGAAGCTAGCTATTTCCCACCTGCAAACATTCCATTCGTACTGTTGGGTACTGGTCTGCTGTGGTTTGGCTGGTTTGGTTTTAACGCTGGTTCGGCAGTAGGAGCGACTCCGTTGGCTGCTTCAGCTTTCGCAACAACGAATACAGCTGCGGCTGCGGCTGGTCTTGCCTGGGTTCTGTTTGATTCGGCTAAAGGCAAGAAAGTATCGGCACTGGGTTTCTGTATCGGTGCTGTTGTAGGTCTGGTTGCTATTACGCCAGCAGCTGGTTTCGTAACGGTTCCAACGTCAATCTTTATCGGTACAGTTGCGGCAATCATCTCGAACTATGTAGCCCATCTGCGGTCTAAGTCAACGCTTGATGATACGCTGGACGTATTCCCTTGCCACGGTGTTGGTGGAATGGTAGGTCTGCTTATGACTGGCATCTTCGCTAGTAAAGGTGTTAACTCGGCTGTTACGGTCGAAGGACTGGCCTTTGGCGAAACAGGCCTGTTTGTCGAACACCTGATCGCTCTGGTTCTGGTATCAATATTTGCTTTCGGTATGTCATACCTGCTGCTGAAAGTTACCGATCTGATTCTGCCCTTGCGTGTTTCTGAAGAGGACGAGAAGTCGGGTCTGGACGTAAGCCAGCACGACGAATTCCTGATCGAAGCGTAAGATACGACAACATAGCCACAGGCACCCTGTCTGGCCGTTATGTCCGGCAGCTTTACTGTGGTTTTGTTGTACTCATGGAGCCGCTCCCGCTTGGGGGCGGTTTCCTGCTTTTAGATGAGTCATATACACACGAGCCTTTCCATGAAAGCAACTAATGCTTCTGGAAAGGCTCGTGTGCTAGGTGATTGGCTCGTTAAATTGCCCGCATTCGATTGTTTTTAGGATTATGTTCCAGTTCTGCAAGCCCCAAAACTTCCAGCAGGGGAGGAATATACATGCCGAATCGGCCCCGTAATCCTTTTTTCAGACCGTACCAGCCACCGACTGGGTTTTCTGATGACCGTCCCCATGCCTCAACGGTTCCTTGCTTTGCGTCTTTTTGTTCGTCGGCAGCACCAAGCTCCATCCAGTCGCCATGTTTCTTAAGCATGTCATGCAAATCAGCTATGCATCGATAATCGTAGTACAAAACCGTTTTCCCGACTGTGCACACTAAAACATCGTTGCCATCTTTTACATCTTTGTACAATTCGTAATCTGATGTGCCGGGCGGAGTTTTTAATTTCCACGGATCTTCCTTCGTACCGGTTGCGGTAGCCATCTTAACGGGATTTAGATTAGTTGTGTACTTAGTTAAGCAGGACTGACCAATCGACTACTTATTGTTTTTTATATAAAAACACCCATTTGTTGGCAATCATATATTTAGGACTTACGCTTAGAATTCTTGACAGAATGATCAAGCATTCGTCGTCAACGATCATTGTCCGACCAAAGCTAATTTTTTACCTTGTGGATCAATAGCAAGCCGGTTTAGTTGTTTGATTCCAAAGCTGCTAAAATCAGCGAGTTGTGTCCAGGTTGGGGTTACATTTGGCTTATAGTGGTATAAGACCGAGCCACGGCACATAAGTAACGTTCCATCGGGTGTCCAGACAAAATCTTCACTACCCTCAAGCGTTTTTACGATCAGTGATGACTGACGTGTCTGCAGATCGAGCTGCCTGATTTCCCAATCGGTGGGTGTTCGTTTGTGCACAAAACTAACCGCATTTTTGCCGGGTACATTTTGGAGCGCCCGGCCAATATTTCCTTCAATTCGGACGGTATCGCCGGTAGTAGTCTGAGCCAGTTGGAGCGAATTTGGTTTACCTAAGATAAATAAGGCCAGCCAGTCGTTGGACAGCCAGCAATGGTAACCTACGGGCTTAACATTTTTCAAGACCAGTTCTGGCTCGCCATTGCCCGAAACAGGAAATTTCCACAATCGTTGTGTTTGATCTTTCTCAACCCGAATCACCGAAAAATAGGTTGTATCGGGCGTGATGGTTGGTGAATATTCGCTTTCGGGTGTCCGGGTCAGCTGAGTGGTGGACTTTTGCTGAACATCATACCGATAAATATCTGTCTGGCCATCCTCCCGCATCGAGGTATAGAGCAAACCTATGCCGTCAGGCGAAAAAGAGGGCTGATTGTCATAGCCTATGCGCTGGGTTATATTTGTTGGGCTGCCCACTTGAGCGGGTTTACTTTTCAGGTCAAGGTCAACCAGAAATATGTCGGCGTTGGGAGGGCCTTGGCCAATGGCGAGGTGACTGGAGACAAGCAGTACGATAAATCGGGAAAAAGACCATGATGGCCTAACAATCTTTGCGTAGAAGGTCTTTGTGATCAGCATGAGTTGGTTGTTGTGAAGACTATTTTGATTACAGCATAAGATAAGCCTTTACTGGGTTTTTTTCATAACTTTTTGATCTACATTACATCAGGAATAACTCGATATGTTAATCTGCCTTTTCTCCTAAACCACCCCAATCGGCATTTATTATTCACTTGTAGTTCGGCCCTGATTGATAAACTTACCTGTTTATGATTTTATGAAGAATTGGCCTTTTCTAGTGGCTTTCCTGAATCTTTGATAGCTTGCGTTTACTATCACGTTTGACAATGACGAATACCAGTCACGCTGGTCCTGTTTTGATTCAATCGATCACGCCAGAACAGACCTATCAACTCCGCCATAGTGTCTTATGGCCCGACAAGCCAATCGATTACGTAAAGGTCGAGAATGATTCAGATGGATTTCATTTTGGGGCATTTCGGGACGATAAACTGATTGCTGTTATTTCGTTGTTCGTAGATGAGCAAACGGCCCGTTTTCGCAAATTTGCAACTGACCCCGACCATCAGCATCAGGGAATCGGTACGAAGTTGCTGAGCCATGTCATAGCGGAAGCCCGTCGGTTAGGAGCGACCTTACTTTGGTGTGACGCCCGACTCGATGCCGCTGATTTTTATCGCCGATTCGATATGGAAGCCGTTAGTGAGGTATTTTATAAAGGCCCAATTCCTTATGCCCGGTTTTCGCTGGCACTTTACTGATTATGTTTATTACTTTAACTAAACCCCTTAAAATCATGAAATTAACGGTATCAATTCTGTTCATAGCCATCGTATTATGCAAAGCTGGCTCGGCTTATGCACAGGCCACAGCCCCATCGGCTAAAATGGCTGCCGATTCGGTCAATCTCAACGTGTACACCGGTTCATACACACTTGCCAGTGGTAGTCCAATTCAAAAATTTACCGTTACTGCCGATAAAGGAGACTTATTTGGGGAAGCCGACAGCTACGGTAAAAACAAGCTGATCAAGCAAGCCAAGCCTGATACCTATCAGTCTACAAGCTCTTATGGGTCGATTATTACGTTCGTTCGGGATGGGACGACAAAAGCTGTAACGGGGCTTACTTTGGCCACACAGGGTACGGAGCTATCGGCAAAAAAAGATAATCCGTAACCAAAAGATTGTCCATTGAGTTAAGTAAGCATGTTTCCGAAATGTAGCAACCATGCTTTTTTTGGAAAAAATGCACACTAATACTCAACGATGAAAACGACTGGACTTATTCTGACGGCGGCTGTAATGGCTGTCTTATCGGCTTGTAGCCAAAAAAAAGAGAGCAATCAATCGGCTACCGAAGTAGCCACCGCCGACACAACACTTGATCTGCCTGCTCCTTACGCTACTAAATCGGCGTTGCATTTTAGTAATGTGGTTGGCTGGCCAACTGGTAAAACACCGCAGGCGCCAGCAGGTTTTACAATAACTGAGTATGCCCGCGATCTGGCTAGTCCGAGGTGGATTTACGTAGCACCTAACGGCGATATTTTCGTTGCTGAGTCGAATACCGAGCGAAAAGGTGTTAAGCAGGCGGTAAAGAATGTTGTGACGGGCCAGAACAAATCTGAACGAACAGAAGAGAGCGCCAACCGGATTACACTCCTGCGCGATACGAATAAAGATGGTAAGCCCGAAGTTCGGGAGACGTTTCTGGCCGGGCTCAATCAACCGTTTGGTATGCTTGTGTTGGGAAATAGTTTCTTTGTGGCTAATACCGATGGCTTAATGCAGTATCCATACAAGGCAGGTCAGACTAAAATGACCGCACCGGGCAAGAAGATTCTGAACTTACCCGCTGGTGGCTATAACAATCACTGGACGCGTAATCTGCTGGCAAGTCCCGATGGCAAGAAAATATATGTCTCGGTCGGATCAGGGAGCAACGTGGGCGAACATGGTCCTGAAAATGAGCTCCGTCGGGCTAATATTCTGGAAATCAACCCTGATGGTACAGGCGAACGGATTTATGCCAGCGGTTTGCGTAATCCGGTCGGTATGGACTGGGAGCCAAAAAAAAATATACTGTATACCGCTGTTAATGAGCGAGATGAGCTAGGCGATGATCTGGTGCCTGATTACCTGACCAGTGTTAAGGAAGGCGCTTTCTACGGGTGGCCTTATTCATACTATGGTCAGAATGAAGATCCGCGCCGGAAGGGAGAACGGCCTGATCTGGTGAAAAAAGCGATCGTTCCCGATGTGCCGTTGGGTTCTCATACGGCTTCGCTTGGCCTGGCTTTTTATGACCAGAAAGCATTTCCAGCAAAGTACCATAACGGTGCGTTTATTGGACAGCATGGCTCCTGGAATCGCTCTGCGTTTTCGGGGTATAAGGTTGTATTCGTACCCTTTACCGATGGCAAACCCGGCAAACCTGAAGATTTTCTGACGGGCTTTATAGCAGAAGGAGCGGATAAAGATGTCTATGGTCGACCGGTGGGCGTAACGGTATTGCCCGACGGATCAATATTGGTAGCCGATGATGCGGCCGGACGAATCTGGCGGGTAACGGCTAGTAAATAGGTAGCTATTAACCCGAAAAAAGAATCAGCGAATAAAAACTCTACCAGAGAGCCTATTCGCTGATTCTTTTGTATAAAACGATCCGTGCAGCAGTTTCGCCCTATTATAAGGCCTTAACGGCTTAGAATTGATAAAATAGCCTTGCTCTTAGCCCAACCGTCGCATCCTGCTGACAACCTGGGTCCGACTGAAGGGGTGTTGAAATGACAGGACCTGCCTGGATTGCCCAGTGCTTATTTTGCCATTCAAGACTAGCGCCAAAAGTCATGTTGTTGAACAAGTCCACTGGCCGAATGCTCCTATCCTGAAATTTTTCGTATCCCTTCCAGTAAGGCAACTGATGATAGAAGCTAATGTATTGCTGACTTTGCAGGTTTAGCGATGTGCCAATTGTGGGTAGCAGCGTAAATGATTGACTGAGCGGAATGCGATAACCCAGGCTAATTGGAAGCTGAACACGAACCGTATACATCTCAATGCCAAAAATGTCGAGCCGTGGGTCAAGGCCCCGCGCGTACTGTTTACGAAAATCCTGCGGAATATTCTTGTCGAATTCCAAGGGACTGCGGAAGGCAGCTGTTGCAAATGTGGCCTGACTTAATCCCAATCCCAAACTCCAGTGTTTGGATGCCAGAAGCTCCGTATAGACCCCCATACTCCACATCTCGGAATTGATATCCGTACCGATACCTGCTCTCAAGCGTAGCGGTATTGATTGAACCCGCTGGCTGGTCGGAGCCGTTGTGGGTTGACCACTGACAACCGTTACCGCTGTTCGGGCCGGGCGCATTTGTCTGGCACGTTGCGCCAACAGCGCATCCCAGCGAACTGTATTGGTCTGCATTGGTAATGCCGCCAGCGATTCATAAGCAAACGTCGGTTGCGTTGTTTCTCCTGTACTGATAACGGGAGGAATATCTGATGATACAGGTTGATTTTGTACTACCTGATTGTTGGATGATGAAGGTGTTGTAACATTCCCGTTCGTTACTTCTCGGGTAGAGGTCTGATTCGTGTGCTCTACGTTCGTGTAACTACCAGAAACCCGATCCCGACCTTTAGTTGGCCGGTCTGCAATAGCAACATTCTCTGCCGATTTCTCCGGGTGTGTAACCTCGACACGTGGCCGAGATCCAGTCGAAATGGGTTCTGCAATGCGGTTTTCAGGCTGATTTGTCGTTCGATTTCGGGTCGTGCTTCCGACCCGTTCTGTTGAAGAAGAAAAGTCAGTTTTTGCAACCTGATTCCCCGTACTAGTTCGCTCGGGTTGCTTTGTGAGCTGAGAACTCTCAGTTGGCCGAAGCCGAGTTGCTGGAGCAGGTACTGTTACGTACCGGTCTATATAGACGGTGTCGCGTTTCAGCGTAACCGAGTTTCGTTCTGGTGCAGCATCTACTGACGTTTCGCTTTTCTGGTTACGCGGATTCGACTCAGAAGTAACCGCTTCCGATTCAGTAGCAGGCTGCGTTATATGGGCAGCATCGGGTTGGGCTGTTTCTAACCGATTCGCTTTTTGGGTTACTTGCTGAAGAGTTTGATGTAAATGTTTTAATTCATAGTGTTGCCAGATAGTGGTGGTTAAGAAAATAGTTGTTCCAACAGCGCCTGCAACTGCAAATCGGGCTGCCTGACTAGCAAAGGGATGAGCGGACGGAGTGGGCGCATTGGGAGATGGGCCAGCCTGTTTAAGGGTTGCCTGCATCCGCGCCCAGTCCCGCTCGGAGAAATCGGGTCGGATGCTATCCAGCTTTCGCCTGATAATATCGGCAAATCGATCAGTTTTCATGATATGGTATTGGAGCCGAGGGGCTGGTCTTAGCGTGGAAAGGATATGCCTGCCGAATCATTTGCTGGAGTTTCTGGCGGGCGCGTGCATAATTAGAACGTACTGTGGCTTCGTTGTGTGAAAGTATACCTGCAATCTCGTGGAGGCTATAACCATCAACAACGTGCATCATAAACACCGTTCGGTAGGTAGGTGTTAGCTGCTGGACCAGGGCAAGAATTTCTTCGGCGGCAATCTGATCAACAACATCTTCATCAAGCGCTACCTGTTCGCCTGATTCCAGATTGGTGTGTTGTTCCAGTTGATGATTACGCCGATAATGGCTAATAGCCGTGTTGACCAGAATCGTTCGAAGCCATGCCTTAAAGGGCTGGGTTTCGTCGAATCGGTCCAAATGCTGAAAAACCTTTAGAAATCCCTCATTCAGCACATCTTCAGCCTCTTCGCGGCTAGAGGTGTAGCGTAGACATATACTCTTGGCATACCCAAAAAACTGCTTAAATAGCGTTCGCTGCGCCCGGGGATCGTTGGCACGGCAAGCCTGAATGACACTGATTAGGTCATGTTCGGCAAACGAGGACGATTTTTTGAAAAACAACGTTCGTTCCGATTAGGGTGAGTATACGCACATACGTATTAATACGCAGGAAGTCTAGGGTTCGTTGCATACGATCCCAAAAAAAATATCAAATTTTTTACAATAAACTGCCACACTTACTTATTGGCAAGCGTATGGTCAAGAAAAGGCATTTAGATGCCACTTCATCCGATGAAGATATTGATAATTGGCGACCGGCATGTTGGTGGTTACGGCCTTACAGCCGGGCAAATTAGTTTTGTTGGCCACTTTATTCGGCAAATTAGCGAGACGGGCCGAGCCGTTTCGGTGGAGGCTTATGTTCATTCAACGTTATCAGGTGTTCAGTCAACACTGTCGCAACTACCCCTCGAACGATATGATCTGATCGTCGTACAGGGAGGTCAGGGCTGCCTGGATCATCCGGCTGGTCTGGGGGCATTACTTGTGCGTAATACCGATAATTTGCCAGATATGTCTGGCGATGTGATTTTGCCCGATTGGTTGCAACCAATGCGGAAAGCCGAACCCTCGGGACTATTGAACCAGCTTTCGAAAATAGGGAAACGCCTGTTAGTAAAAGGCTTAGCTGCCTTTGGCCGACTTCCTCGCCTGCTTACCGTTCGGCAGGAGTTGACGAACTTATTGACCCTTTTGAGACCTCACCGTCATAAAGTGATATTGCTTAGTCCGTTTCCGCATCGTGAGCCGATTTATCAATGGTTACGCCAGCAGGGAAAATCCTTATTCATGCGGTCGGAGGTTCGCCAGTCGTTCAGTGTTTTCGATTCCGATGCGGTCGTTCAACCGCGCGAAGAATATTTTCTAACGAATGAGCCGGGCTATCTGAATGCGATTGGGCATGAACTGATAGGCCGTGCCTTGTTTGATTTTTATCTGGCCGCACCAACCATTGTTGCCATTCACTCCATCCGGCGGAGTTGACCTATAATCTTACTAACCAACCTATGAGAAAATCCCCGGTCAGGTTCGCCTGCCGGGGATTTGTTTGTTGATAGCGGCTCGAACTTAAACGCCCATTTCAACTTTTTCGGGCTTGGTCGTATCGCCTTTGTGGTTGTCTTCGGGTTGAGGTAGCGACGGCTTCTCTACGTCTTTCCGGCGTGACATGTATGTATAAATAACGGGCACGACATATAGCGTCAGAATGAGGGAGAACATAAGGCCGCCTACAATAACAATACCCAATGGAACCCGACTCTTCGAAGCTGAACCTAAAGCCAGCGCTAGCGGTAAGGCACCAAATGCGGCTACAAGGGTCGTCATTAAGATCGGACGAAGCCGTAACGCGGCCGATTCGATAGCGGAATCAAATTTACTTTTACCCGTCAGACGCTGTTCATTGGCGAATTCCACGATCAGAATCCCGTTTTTGGTAACCAGACCCACAAGCATGATGACACCAATCTGACTGAAAATATTCAGCGTTTGGTTAAACATCCAAAGTGAGAAAACAGCACCGGCAAGAGCCAGCGGCACCGTCATCATAATGATGAACGGATCGATGAACGAGTCAAATTGAGCGGCCAGTACCAGGTAAATCAGAATCAGCGCCAGACCAAAAGCGAACAACGTATTCGAGGAACTTTCGGCATAATCGCGCGAAGGTCCCGAGAGAGACGTCTGGAACGTTTGGTCCAATGTGCGAGCGGCAATGGCCTGCATGGCGGCAACCCCGTCGCCAATGGTTTTGCCCGGTGCCAACCCTGCCGATACCGTTGCCGACTTAAATCGGTTATAATGGTAAACCTGCGGAGGACTACTGACTTCCTGGAACTTCACCAGATTATCTAACTGGATCAACTGCCCTTGATTGGAACGTACGTAAAACGAAGCCAGATCGACGGGTTCGTCGCGATCTCTCCGGTCCACCTGACCAATAACCTGATACTGTTTTCCATTCATCAGGAAATAAGCCAACCGACGGTTACTAAGCGCTAACTGCAATGTCTGGGCAACATCCTGTACCGAAACGCCCAGGTTTGTTGCTTTCTCGCGCTCGATCGTAATATTCAACTCCGGTTTGTTGAATTTCAGATCGACATCGGAGTTGAGGAATGTTGGATCTTTCTGAACCTCTTCCAGAAAAGACGGCAATTTCTCCCGTAGTTTTTCAAAATTCAGGTTTTGAATGACGAACTGTACCGGTAGGCCACCTCCCTGCCGACCCACCTGAATGGTTTGGTCCTGAGTAGGGAACATGCGGGCTTCACTGAACTTTCTGAGGTTTTTCGTCAGGTAATCGACAATATCCTGCTGAGACCGTTTCCGCTCGGATGCATCAACCATGTTGACCATCACGAATGATGAATTAACCGCTCCCGACCCTGAGTTGCCCGGTGCTACCACACTAAACGCTAATTTGTTTTCTGGAATAGAATCCAGTACAAAGTCTAATACCCGATCCGTAATGACCGACTGGGCTTCGAAACTGGTGCCTTCGGGCGATGTAATAGAAATACGTGTGCGGCCACGATCTTCGAGTGGGGCCAGTTCTGATTTAAGCAGCGAACCCAATCCGAAAATAGAACCCAAACAAACAAGAATCATCACAAAAGCCCACCTACGCTTCTTCATAAAGGAGTTGAGCGAATCGCGATAGGAGTCATCGAGCCATACGAAAAACGGTTCTGTTTTACGATAAAACCAGGATCGACCGTGATTTTTACTAGTCAGTTTTACACTCAAAACCGGCGTTAATGTCAGGGAGACAAAGGCCGAGATCAATACGGCTCCTGCTACTACAATACCAAACTCACGGAACAGGCGGCCCACAAACCCCTGAAGGAAGATGATCGGCAGGAATACAATTGCCAGTGTGATAGAGGTCGATACAACCGCAAAGAAAATCTCGTTGGACCCTTCTTTCGCGGCTTGTTCTGTGGGCATACCTTCTTCAACTTTCTTGAAGATATTTTCCGTAACCACAATACCATCATCGACCACCAGACCGGTTGCCAACACAATGGCCAGAAGCGTCAGGACATTGATACTGAAATCGGCCACATACATGATGAAAAAGGCACCGATCAACGATACGGGAATATCGATTAACGGCCGGAACGCAATGAGCCAGTCACGGAAGAAAAGATAGATGACCAGAACGACCAGAACAAATGAGATGAGCAGCGTTTCGCCAACTTCTTCAATAGCCCGCCGAATAAAGATACTTCGATCCGTACCGACAAAGACGATGATGTCGGGAGGTAAGTCTTTTTTTAGCTGATCGAATCGTTTGTAAAACTCATCGGCAATGCTGACGTAATTGGCACCGGGCTGTGGAATCAAAGCCAGAATCACACCTACCGTTCCGTTTTGTTTTGAGACCGTTTCTTCATTCTCAGCTCCCAGAGTTGCGTAGCCGATATCTTTAAAGCGGATGATCTGGTTGCTTGTTTGCCGAAGAATCAGGTTGTTAAAGTCATCTTCCGTTGTTAACCGCCCTACCGCTTTTACCGTTAATTCGGTGTTATTGCCATAAACCTTACCGCCCGGCAGCTCAACATTTTGCGCCGTTAATGCACTCTGAATATCCTGCGAAGTCAAACGGTAGGCCGATAATTTGATTGGGTCGATCCAGAGACGCATGGCCTGACGTTTGAGCCCAAAAATATTAGCCTGACTAACGCCCGGAATGGTCTGTAGCCGCTCCTGAAGTACATTCTCGGCATAGTCCGATAATTGAGTCGGGCTACGCGTTGTACTCTGAACGTTCAAAAAGATAATCGGTTCGGAGTTGGCATCCGCTTTCGTTACAACCGGTGGAGCATCAATATCCTGTGGTAATTGCCGTTGTGCCTGAGATACTTTATCCCGGACATCGTTGGCGGCCTGTTCCAGGTTGGCATCCAGGTTAAACTCAACGGTAATGTTACTGGACCCTAGGGAACTGTTGGATGAGATTGTCCGGATACCTTCGATGCTGTTCAATGACTTTTCGATAGGCTCGGTGATCTGCGACTCAATAATTTCGGGGTTAGCGCCTGTATAGCTTGTTCGCACCGAAATGACCGGGGGGTCAATTGCCGGGTATTCGCGTACACCAAGAAAGGTGAAGCCAATAATCCCGAACAACACAATGACGATGGACATCACCATCGCAAAGACCGGTCGGCTCAGACTTAATTCGGGGAGACTCATTGTTGTTGAGTTGTGTTATAGCGTTTTTACTGATATGGAGTTTTCTGGGAGAGTAGAGGAGTTAATGCTCTATACCTGTAAAACTCTATAAATCTGTATCTGATTTCAGTTTGCGGCAACTTTAGGGCCATTACCCAACAACGATACCACTCGACCAACTTTAACGGGAGCATCCTGTTTCAGGAACAACAAACCTGTAGTGGCAACCGTATCACCTAGCTGCACTCCCGACAGGATCTGGATCGTTCCAGCCGTACGAATACCGGTTGTGACGTCTTTAAACTGGGCTTTCCCATTTTTAATGACAATTACCTGATTCGTCCGTGTTTGTGGAATGACTGCCTGCGTTGGAACCACTAAACTCCGTTCGTTCTGAATCGTCAGCGTTACGCGGGCAAATGTACCGGGCCGGAAACGGGCCGTTGTGTTGTTGACTTTTGCCCGGATACGAAGGTTGCGGGTCTGCTCTTCTACACCGGGTTCAATAGCATACACAACTCCCTGACTCGCCTGAGCACTTCCATCTACTAAAAACGAGATAGTGCTCCCTGTATGTACCGACTGCCCATATTTTTCAGGAATCGAGAAATCAAGTTTAAGGGAGGAAATTTGTTGAAGCCTTGCAATGAGTGTATTGGGCGAAACGACTGCACCAGAACTAACATTCCGCAAACCGATCACGCCCGAAAAGGGAGCTCTGATTTCAGTGCGTTGCAGGTTGGCTCTTACCAGCTCAATATCAGCCAGAGACGACCGCAGGTTTGTTGTCACAATGTCGTATTCCTGTTGGCTAATACCGCCCCGTTCCAGCAGCTGCTTGTTTCGGTCTTCGGTACGCTTGGCATTGTCGGCCTGAGCCTGAAGTTTCAGCAATTGGGCCCGTAGATCAGCATCGAAGAGTTTAACTAACAAATCTCCTTTTTTAACCGGCTGGCCTTCCTGAATATTTAGCTGGGTGATTCGGGCCGAAATTTCAGGATAGATATCAACCTGTTCGGCTGCAAGCAATGATCCGCTGGAAACAACATCTTCTTTCAGGTTTTTCATAATGACAACGAAGCCATTGACACTGGCCATTCCGCCACCGCCCGCTCCGCCTTTACCACCTGGTCCACCTTTACCCGACCCGCCTTTGGCGTCGCCACCTCCACCGGGGCCACCCGAATTGGCTCCTGGAGCCGGATGTAACACTTTATTGTACACAATTATCCCGCCGAGTACCAGAACGACGAGACCGATAGCAATCCATCTTTTCACGGAGTAGTATTTTGCAATAAGGAACTTGATTTCTAACGGTAGAGAAGCCGTATTTGTTACAAACTACAAAGCTATTAATGTTGTCGACTATATCAACAGCCAGATGCCTGTATATGAGCTATTTTTATGAGAAAATTGAATCTATTTCTGAGTCAATAATTATGTGTTTTATCCGTAGAAATGCTTACGATGGTCTAAGGGTATTCAGGCACCATAATGAGTGTATACCATGATTATGAGCCTACTATTGTTTAGCCGTTTTTTAGAGCTTGTTGGGCATTTTAGCAGTTTTACTTATAAAACTCTGCCAAATAGGTAGCTTATGTTCTCAGGCGAAATTTTGTTTCAATTAAGCCGTTTTGTGTGATGTGCAGTGTAGGCGGATACCTGAATTAGGTGATATAAACTAGCGGTTTGAGCTAGATATAGCCTAAAGGTCTTGGTAAACCATCCTTTTACTGGTTATTTACGGCATGGGTCGAATGACTTAAACCCCCGGATTTAGAAGAAGAAGTGGTTGATTCACATCCGTACATTCCAGATCGCTCACGAATCCATGATCATCAGCAATTCGCTGATCATCATAGCGGTGGCGCCCCAAACACGCTGCCCCTGGATCTGGTAAAATGGAGCATCGACAACAACCCCTCTCACCTCGATCTGGCTATCACCAACGATGGTCTCGTCCAGCAAGGTGTCCAGATCAACTTCAACAACAGCTTCTACTTCGCGGGGATCAGGGTAATAATCCGGGCGATAAGGAAGCATACCGACAACTGGCTGTACATAAAAATTGCTTGGGGGAATAAATAACTCGGTCAATAACCCAAGTACTTTCACATCGGACACCCGGATGCCAACTTCTTCCTGGGCCTCCCGTAAGGCCGTTCGGGTTAAGTTTTCGTCGAACCGTTCCATTCGCCCGCCCGGAAAAGCCATCTGGCCCGCATGGACTCCATCATACTGCGGCCGAAGAATTAACGGCAGATAGATCGAGTCCTGATACGGGTAAAAACAAATCAACACTGCACTCCGTCGCGTCCGTTCATTGGGTTTAATTCCCAGGCGATAGCGGGCCGCCGATGCCATTTTCTGATGGGCTACTTCGCCGGGTAGCGGTTTCATCAATCGCTTGCGAAGGTCTTCAGTAAAGTTATGGAACGAGGTGTCGATCATATTGGTATCTAGTTTTTGGCGTTTGGATCACGTATTCGTTGACTGACTGAAGTCGTATTCCGAAAACCTAAAACTCATTTATATAAACTCACAAGCTGCTCGGCACAGCGTTCGCCGTCCATTGCAGCCGAAACAATACCACCCGCATAGCCAGCTCCTTCGCCACATGGAAACAACCGCCGGACCTGTACATGCTCGCATGTGTCGCGGTCACGTGGAATCCGAACGGGCGACGAAGTGCGACTTTCAACCCCAATTACCTGACCGTCGTTGCTCAGGTAGCCACGCATCTTCTGGCCAAAATCGCGCAGACCCTCACGTAACGGCTGTACAATATGGTCGGGTAGGACCTCGGCCATATCTACGGATGCTAAGCCCGGTTGATAGGATGTCGGTAACAACTCGCTTGACACCCGCCCATCCACAAAATCAGCTACGCGTTGGGCTGGAGCTGTTTGAGAGGGTTGGCCATTGCTCTTTCCTCCCATACGGCAAGCCCAGCGTTCCAGATCCTGTTGCAAAGCTAATCCAGCCAGCGGCCCTTCGTCGGCATAAGGCTTCAGGTCATGGTCTGTAATAGCCACTACCAGGCCTGAATTGGCATATTTCGAATCCCGACGCGAAGGCGACATTCCATTGACCACCAACTCGCCCGGTGCCGTTGCGGCCGGAACAATAAAACCTCCGGGACACATACAAAACGAAAATACACCCCGTTCTACCCCATTAAATCGGGTCTGCGTCACCAAACTATACGACGCTGCGGGTAGGTAATCTCCTCGATTCGGCCGGTGATATTGGAACTGATCAATCAGACTCTGCTGATGTTCAATGCGAACCCCCATGGCAAATGGTTTCGCTTCGATCAGAATTTTTCTCGCTTGCAGTAAATAAAAAATATCGCGTGCCGAATGGCCTGTTGCCAGAATAACCCCGATGCCGGTCAGTTCGTCACCAGTTGCCGTCACGACGCCTTTCAGCTCGTTGTTTTCCAGAATCAGGTCGGTTACTCGGGTATTGAACCGCACTTCGCCACCCGCGTCCAGGATACTTTGCCGAAGGTCGGCTACTACACTAGGGAGTTTGTTGGTGCCGATATGTGGATGTGCATCGACCAGAATTTCATCAGTGGCACCATGCGCGACAAAGATCTCCAGGATTCGTCGTACATCGCCCCGTTTGGTTGAACGGGTATAGAGTTTACCGTCTGAGTAGGTTCCGGCTCCCCCTTCGCCGAAGCAGTAATTCGACTCCGGATTAACGATATGATCTTTATTGATGGCTGCAAGGTCGCGTCGGCGGCTACGAACATCGCTGCCCCGTTCCAGCACGATAGGTTTGACACCTAATTCAATCAAGCGAAGGGCCGCAAATAAACCCGCTGGACCGGCACCAACGACAATGGCATGCGGAGCCGACGCCGAATCGCTGACGCTGGTTTGCGGTTTTTTATATTGGATAAGTGGGGGAGGTGTTTCATTGACAAATACCTCGGTATCGATATGGACCCTTATTTGTCGTCCCCGCGCATCGATCGACTGCCGACGCTTGCGCACGACTGCCGGGCTATCGGCAGATAGTCCGAGCAATTGGAAGACATGCCCCCGAAATGCCGCATCGTCGTAGGCGTGTTCGGGCGACATGGTCACTGAAAGTTGGTGAATCATGAATTTACAGGGCCGGTTTTTATCCGGCAGATGGTTCACAAAAATACATGAAAACAGGCTGCTTTTTGCTTAACAGGAAGGCTCGGATTTGGGTTCGGCTTGTTACTCTGTGGGATTTAGATGTTGATCTAATTAGTTTCTTATTTTTCCTAACCCTCATCGTCAGCAAATTGGCAAAAAAACGCAATCTTGCCAACAAGCTCTATCTTTTTGAGTTGTTGAAGTATGCAACCCGCAACCATGACCCCACCCCGAAATAAGGTAGACTCGTTTGAGTCGCCTGACTTCTACTGTCTTGACGATCTACTAATGGCCGAACACAAGCTTGTTCGTTCGGCTGTGCGCGACTTTGTGAAACGCGAGATTACGCCTATTGTTGAAGAACATGCGCAGCGGGCTGAGTTTCCGGTGCAGCTTGTTCAGAAGTTTGGCAAGATTGGCGCATTCGGGGCTACTATTCCAACGGAATTTGGAGGAGGTGGCTTAGACCAGATTTCGTATGGCCTGATGCTTCAGGAGATTGAGCGGGGCGATTCAGGAATGCGCTCCTGCGTGTCGGTTCAGAATTCGCTGGTGATGTATCCTATCTATACATTTGGATCGGAGGAACAAAAGCGGAAATACCTGCCAGGACTGGCCAAAGGCGAGCTACTCGGTTGTTTTGGCCTGACCGAGCCCAACCACGGATCTGATCCGGGTGGTATGGAAACGAACTTCATCGAGCGGAGCGATTATTACCTGCTCAATGGATCGAAGCTTTGGATCACCAACGCACCGATTGCCGACATTGCTATTGTCTGGGCCAAAAATGATCAGGGCAAGGTCAGAGGTCTGATCGTAGAGCGGGGCATGGAAGGGTTTACGACGAATGAAATCACGAATAAATGGTCGCTTAGAGCAAGTAGCACGGGAGAACTGGTTTTGCAGGATGTGCGCGTACCGAAAGAGAATATGCTGCCAGAAGCATTTGGCTTGAAAAGTGCCATAAAGTGTCTGGATCAGGCCCGATATGGGATTGCCTGGGGTGCGTTGGGAGCCGCTATGGAGTGCTATGAAGTAGCCCGGCGTTATGCACTTGAACGCATTCAGTTCAATAAGCCCATTGCCAGTTTCCAGTTAGTACAGAAGAAATTAGCTGAAATGTTAACGGCGATTACTCAAGCCCAGTTGCTTTGCTGGCGTTTAGGCATGTTGAAAAACGAAGACAAAGCTACTACCGCTCAGATATCACTGGCCAAACGAAACAACATCGAAATAGCCTTACAGGTTGCTCGTGAAGCCCGTCAGATGCTGGGAGCTATGGGAATTTCGGGCGAGTATCCGATTATGCGGCATTTGATGAATCTGGAGTCGGTAAGTACCTACGAGGGAACGCACGATATTCATCTGCTGATTCTGGGTGCCGAAATTACGGGCATTCCGGCCTATAAATAACATGAATGACCAACGCCCGCCAGGTAGACGGGCGTTGGTTTTGTTCAGGCTTCGGTAGGTGGAGCGTAGGTGACCAGATCGATACCGATACCGTTTGGGTCAACGATGGCGAAGTGGCGATCACCCCAGGATTCGTCGCGAAGATCTACGACAATCGGAATACCTAATGCGCTGATTCTTGCATATTCTTCGTCAACATTTTCCGTTTCGATCGTTAGAAAAACGCCTTTTCCGTCGAATGCGGGGTGAAACAATGAATGTTGGGTTGGATGATTGGGCAGTAGGAAACTAAGTTCAGTTTGCCGATTTGGGGTATGGAGTAACACGTAAAACTCATTCTCGAACGTGGTGCCGAAATTTAGAATGTCTCGATAAAACTGTTTGGTTTCGAGAAGCTTATCCGTGATTATTCCCGCATTTAATTTCATGGTATTTGTCGTTTAGTTGAGCAGATGGCACTTAGTTAAATTCATAATCAAGCGTAACGGTCGAGTATTGCCCTTTGGGGGCAACGTATTCGCCCTGGCCACGAATCCCGACCAGATCACCCGTGCCACTGCCTGGTATGATTGTAAGGCTTGCACGTGCCATTCCGTTTTCATACGTACCAATCCCCTGTACGACAAAGCTCCCCGACCGTTCACCAAGTTTGCCGATAATGCGTTCCAGGCCAATATATGAGCAGGAGTCGTCACTGCGGTACATCATCAGGTATTCTTCCCAGCTTTCGCCTTCAATATCACCGACAAAGGTGTTCGTTACACGCGATTGCGTCAGTTTAGGTGCGCCATCGAGTTCATCGTACGCATCCTCTTTCCAGGATTTATAAATACGTTGTGCAGTTGCTTTCATGGTTGAGTCGGTTTATCAGGTATTTATGCAATGCCAATCTGTACTTCCGTTACGTTGTTTTGAGGGTGTTTTAAGTCCATGTTCAGGTACATTTCACGGAAAATGCGGGTTGGTTGTTTTCCCTGTTCAAACACAGCTGGTATCAGTCGGCTATAGGTAGTGTGAAGGTTTTCCCAGGGGCCAAGGTGTAAATCGGTCAGGCAGGTAAACGGCTCCCAATCTTTGAAGGCAAAGCCTTCTGGTTGTCCAATCGCTTCGCTAACGGGTAGGGAAACCTCCAGACGGAATACCGTATCGGGGTTGCTATCGACCCCATAATAGACCCAGTAGATCGGCCCTGTAATGTCTATTCCGAGCCGGTTGGCCTCCCGATAAATGCCTTGCGCTGTCACGTTCCAGAATTGACCGAGGTCTTTCAGGGTAGTGTCAGCGGCATAATACAGGACAGTCATTGGGGGAGCTTGTTTGGTTTGCATGTGTGTTCGAGATGCTTGGTTTTACTAACAGCACAAAGGAAACTTGCGCCTGTGACAGCAGTATGTCAGCAGGATTTAAGCCTCCCGAAAAGGATATTGCCATGTATGAAAAACCAGCAACTGGTCAGGACTTTTCTGAGATCCGTGCCACGGTTTATAGCGTTTTATCACTAACAGTGGTACGGATCTCAGAAAACTGCCAGTTTGCTGGTGTTTGGGAACCCAGACTTACAGCAATACCGATTGTGCGGCATAATAGTCCCTAACCTCTTCGGAGAGTGTCTGCATCAATGTCAGCAGGGAGTCGGGTTGTTCGATACTGACTGTGGTTGAATAGGAGAGGAGCCAGCGAGCAAGACCTTCCAGATAGGGTGTATTGAGCTCCATGCGGACGCGGTCGCCCAGATCTTCTTCGGAGGAAAAACCCCAGGCATATTTTTCCTGTTGCAGAAAGCGGATAACCGATTTCTGGAAAACAACACTAACGTTGATAAGCGGCCTATCGGAACCCGTACGTTCCCGTTCAATATATTCCTGCAACGACAATCGTTCATGACGGGCGAAGCGCTGACCGGTATCGGTCAATGAACGGATACGGTCAAGTCGGAAGTCGCGGTAATCCTGGCGTTTACGACAGAAAGCGATTAGATGCCATGTCAGGCTGTAATGGTATAATCCCACGGGTTCAACCTCGCGTCGGGTTTCGGTGTCGTTGTAGAGGGAATGATAATGAAGATCAAGAACATGGTGCCGGGCAATAGCCTGCTGGATAGTTGTCAGCAAGCCATCAGCATAGGCTGGACGGGTCATGGGTTTCGATACATCCACATTCGGAGCCAGAACATCCAGGTGTTCCTGATCGGGACGTTTCAGGACGGATTTTATCTTGAACAAAGCAGACTCAAATTCTGTCCGCACCGATTCGTCGGTCCACTTCTCGATCAGCTTTGCTGCCAGAATCAGCGAACTGGCTTCGGCATTGGTGAACATGACAGGGGGCAAGTGGTAATCGGTCAGAAAATAACCCACACCCGCTTCGGCCCCAATTGGAACTCCTGCTTCTTCCAGCGATCGAATATCGCGGTATACGGTACGCAGACTAATACCGAAACGGTCGGCTAATTCCTGTGCACGGACAACCCGTTTGGTTTGCAGGTGAATCAGAATGGCAGTTAGACGGTCAAGGCGGTTCATGAAGCGAACAAACGCAGATTCTTCCTAAAAAACAAAGCATGCGGCTATAATCGCCTGGTTGATGCCCTAAACACTGATTGTTTGAACTGGTTGCCCGCTTTGGTGATTATCGCAAAATGTACCTGATCGATGAGTTTTGGAGAAGCACTAACCAATTTGATCTCATGCCGGGTGCCGTCGTAGTCGATAACTCTCGTCCAGGTTTGACCTCCATCGGACGAAAACATCAGCAGGGAACGGGTAGAACTGGTAATGCTATTGTGCAGAACAGCCCACAGTTCGGTTTGGCCGGTATTGGTCCGTCGGGTCAGCATGTTCATGACCGGACTTCTGCGGTATGGATCAGGAATGATCTGCTTCTGAAACCGTTCGCCATCCGTGGTTGACACAATGAAATTAGTCCCGCCCAGGTAGTCGGAACCGAGAAATACCCTTCCATTCAGTTCGGCCATGGAGAGATAACCGCCCTGCTGATAGTGCGTCTGATTGAGCCGATGCCAGCCATCACCGTGGTTATTGGCCGGTTGACCGAGTTGAGTAAGTGTTCGGTTAAGCCAAACCTGCTTTTTGTTATCACCGTCGGTCAGAAACAAACTATTGAGATATAAACTGTATTTGACAAGATGGACGTGTTTATTGACCCCATCACGAATCAAAAAATCGCTGGTTTGCCAGGTTGCTCCGCGGTCGGTCGAATAATAGATATAGGCCAGGTTCTGCCAGGAATGACGGTGACGTACAACGCCATATTCGCCGATCAGTAAACGACCGTCGGGTAGTTCAGTCATACCATTATTCTCCAGAAAATAGCTATTAGGACTACTTAATGCCAGCACTTCTGTAAACGACTTGCCCCGATCGATACTACGAAGCAGTTTTCCATCGCTACAGACAAACACATAACCCTCATTCGACACAAACACAGACTGAATTGGATGGGTGAACCGGTAGTGAAGCGTTGCCGATTGGCCACTGTCGGTACTGATATAGAGCCCGGAAGCATCGCTAAACAAACAGCCGCATTGGAATGTGCGGGATGTTTCGATGAGCAGTCGCCATGCCAATGACGCTTTGTTAACTGCAACGGCTGGCGAAACCAGAAACGATTCAGGGCAGTCGGTCGCTGAATCCAGCAGGAGTGGAGCATGATCAGTAAACCGGAGATACTGATTGGCCGGGAACAGACCCAGCTTATGTTTTAGCTCCCAGCGCAGGTAGGAAGATAATTCCCGCCATTTATCGGAATGATAGACGCCAAGCCCTAATTGATAAAGTTGTGGTAATGAATGAACGCCCGGTTTTTCAAAAAGTGAACGATGGTGTGAGGTAAGATCCATGCCTGGTAAAGTCGGTTGTTAAACAATTGGGCCGATTAACCAGTAGATAGATAAAGAACTGATTTGTGAATAAATTAACCTGATATGGACCTTACCGACGCGCCTGTCCGCGACAACCGCCACCGAAACCGTTTTGAAATGAAAATAGATGGAAAGCTGTCTACTGTAGCCTACCAGAAAGTTGACGACGAAACACTGGCGATCATTCACACCCAGGTTGACTCCAGTCTGGAAGGGAAGGGCGTCGGCTCCCACTTAGTTGAAGCTGTGTTAACCTACATAGAGCAGAATAATCTGAAAATTGTACCGCTTTGCCCGTTCGTAACGGTTTACCTCAAACGGCATCCTGACTGGAATCGGGTCGTTTCGACTGCCTATAAACCCAGCGATTTTTAAGGTAAAACCAACGGGTTCGCGCTCTTAGGCATGCTGCTGTCGTTACTGAAGCAGCGCGGCTATGTCGTCGTTTCAGGCGACAATTCCATGAAGGCCAATCACTTTTGATTGTAATGGGGTGGATGGATGGGCGAAATGCGTGCTTTTTTGGTAACAGCTTTCCAGACATCCGTAAAAAAGGCGGGGAACACGGTTACGCCAATGCTATAGTAGGTACCGTTGAAATTTTGATTGATGTCGCTCCGAAAGAGCGAATACCGATAGCCTATCTGTCCACTAAGTCCTACCCAACGGGTTGCTTTCCACTGGGCATACGTTCCAATCTGAATGGGGACAAAAAAGTCATGTTTGGTCCGGTCAATCTGCGTTTCCTTCCGTAGATCCAGCGGAAGCGCGTACGCCACGCCACCGCCAATTTCGACGGGGACACTCACCGTCCATTTTTGATTATTGGTCATGTTCCACCAGTATTGAAGGTTCACAAACCACATGTCGGTTTGGGTGTAATAGCCAAGGTTGATTCGCCGGGCCGCATCACGTCGCCAGTCAATCAGACGGAGGTAAGTGGCATAACTTAGCCAGTAATAGCCTAATGTAATTTGATGCCTTTTGACACCATAGGTAATCCCGGCATTAATACCCCAAACATTGACCGGTTGGCTCTTTAAAAACGAATTTCGGAAATCGAGATTAAAGGCTGCCTTGAGTTTAGGGCGTACACGAGTTGTTGAATCGACCGATGGGATCGAATCCGGCAATGGCTTTAGCAGAAAACAGGCAAGCAGCAATGTGGTCAACATAACGCTGATCTAACCTGAAAAAAGGCTTTCTGGTTAGAATAATGATTTTACGTCCAGAAGGTAAGCAATAGCCTAGGCAGTTTCCTTATCCAGTTGATAGGGTTGTTGCTGCTCGGCACGCAATTGTTTCGTGGTTTTTCGGGAGCCATCGTGACTCCAGCCCGGAGGGCCGAATAGATAACCGAGCGCATTTCTGATAGAGCCCGCTTTTCTCAGGTCACGGCCGATATCAACCCATTCATGAAAGGCAATCCGTACGGGGTTATGCGAATCTATATTTTTCGTTAGACCATAAGTTGGCCGATTACGCTCCTGCTCGAAAGTGCCAAATAACCGGTCCCAGATCACCAGAACGCCAGCATGGTTTTTATCCAGATAATTCAGATCCGAACCATGATGCACCCGGTGATGCGAAGGCGTATTGAAAATATATTCGATTGGAGCCGGAAACCGGTTAATGTGTTCGGTATGAATCCAGAACTGATACAACAGGCTTATAGACTGCATCGTCATGACGGCAACTGGCGAAAAGCCAACCAGTGGCAACCAGATCCAGAAAATAAACGCACCACTGATATTGCCCGTCCAGGTTTGGCGTAATGCTGTACCCAGATTGTATTTCATGGATGAATGATGGACTACATGCGATGCCCAGAAATACCGGCTGCTGTGGCTGATTCTGTGGAACCAGTAATAGCTGAAATCATCGGCGAAAAATAGAATGGCCCAAGTCCACCACTGAGTCATATCAAGGGTAAATAGCCGAAACTGATAGACCAGCGACAACGCCCCGAATACAATTGCTTTTCCAACAAAGCCAATCACAACATTGCCAATACCCATAGTCAGGCTACTGGCCGTGTCTTTGGCATTGTAATAATCCTTCTGCTGAACTGCCGTTACAATCACTTCGACAAGCAAAAGAAGCACAAAGCCTGGAATTGCATATTGGATCAGGTCTTTCATGTTTTTTCTGATTTTAATGCAAATTAATGAATAGCCAATCGGTTATCAACTAATCGATGCCCATCGTAAATACAGAAGCACAAAGTACACAGAGATAACTCTTCGTGTGCTTTGTGCCTTGGTGTTTACGTTAGTTATCCTTATCGGTTCATCGAAATCAGGAACTCCTCATTATTCCGGGTTCCCCGCATGCGATCGAGCAGGAAGTCCATCGTTTCCATTGGATTCATGTCGGCCATGTGTTTCCGTAGAATCCAGACACGCTGCAGCGTTTCTTTATCTAACAGGAGATCCTCCCGACGTGTACCGGAAGACAGCACATCGACAGCGGGGTAAACCCGTTTGTTGGCCAGTTTGCGGTCAAGCTGGAGTTCCATATTGCCGGTTCCTTTGAATTCTTCGAAAATCACCTCGTCCATTTTCGAGCCTGTATCGATAAGGGCGGTGGCTATGATCGTCAGCGAACCGCCATTTTCCACGTTCCGGGCAGCTCCAAAGAACCGCTTCGGACGGTGAAGCGCGTTGGCATCGACACCACCTGACAGAATCTTACCTGACGACGGAACAACCGTATTGTAAGCACGTGCCAGACGGGTTATCGAATCGAGCAGAATCACCACATCATGACCACATTCGACCATGCGCTTGGCTTTTTCAAGTACCATACTCGATACTTTTACATGCCGGTCGGCCTGTTCATCAAACGTTGATGAAATCACCTCGGCATTCACACTGCGGGCCATATCGGTCACTTCCTCAGGACGTTCATCGATCAACAAAACGATCAGATAGACCTCCGGATGGTTCTTGGTAATGGCATTGGCAATTTCTTTGAGCAACACCGTTTTACCCGTTTTAGGCTGCGCGACAATCATGCCACGCTGGCCTTTGCCGATCGGAGCGAACAGGTCCAGTACGCGTGAAGAATAATTCTCCGGGCGGTTGCTAAGGTGCAGTTGCTCTTCGGGGAAGAGCGGTGTCAGGTACTCGAAGGGTATCCGGTCGCGGATTTCCTCAGTTGTTTTGCCGTTTACGGTGGAGACACGAAGCAAGGCAAAATATTTTTCTCCCTCTTTGGGTGGGCGAATGGCACCACGTACGGTGTCGCCAGTTTTCAGACCAAATAATTTGATCTGAGAAGGAGACACATAAATGTCATCAGGACTGGCCAGGTAGTTGTAATCGGCTGAGCGAAGAAACCCGTAGCCGCCATCCTGCATAATTTCTAGAACACCTTCATTATCGATGATACCATCAAATTCGCGGATGTGCTGATTATACTGCCGACGAATGCGGTTCTGGTATTCCTGAGCTTCCCGCGCAGCCTGGGTAACAGGAGGTTGTGGCTGCGTTTGTGGCTGTCCAGGCTGTTGTGTTTCAACCGGAGTCTCTGCTGGCTGTTCGCCTGTTTCATCGACAGCTGGCGTTGGCTCACCAATGGCCTGAGCAGCGGTGTTGGCTGCATTGTCATCCGAAATAACTGTCGGGGTCAGGAATTCATCCTCGGGCTGGCTGCTGAAATTCAGGGCTGTTTCATCGGCTACTGCCCGTTGGGTACGCGGCCGCTGATCACGGAAATTACGATCTGAAGTTCCTCCATCCCGCTGATTAAAATCGCGACGGTTTGAGTTGTTATCCCGCGGACCACGGTCGGGCGTATTGCCATCCCGGTTTTGGTCCATACGGGGGCGTCCGCTCGTGTCACGCTGTGTTGGCTGCGATCCATCAGGACGGGGATTACGTTGCCGATTAAGGTCCGGCCGGGAGTTTACACCATTCCCACGATCATTTCGCTGGCCGGATTCTGTTGGCCGAAACGAGGTATTATTGCGATCGCGTCCGTTTTCATTCCGGTTGCGAACCGTTGGCTGAGCTGACGTTTCTGTCCGCTCATTGGGCTCAGCCGGTGTTATTGGCTCAGTCGGTTCAGTATTTTCCTGAGCTTGCGGTAAGGGTTGAGTATCAGTCGGGAATGTACCTGGAGCTGTCTCGATAGCTGCCGTTTCAACAACTTCTTTAAGGCCATCTTCCGGTGTTGGCGCTGGAATATCGGCGGCATCAGCATCGCGCCGAACACGCTGACGGGTGCGTGTACTGGGGCTTTCAGCTGTGGGAGGGGCAACTACAGGAACTATTGGCTGGCTTGGTTGAGCAGCCTCAACAGGGGTGGCCGCAGCTTTTGTCCGTCGACCACGCCGGGGGGCTTCATCAACCGGGGCAACTTCCTCAACGCCTTCTGGTCCAGGGCGTTCAGACTGTTGTTTTATAATTTCGTATACGAGTTTTTCTTTGGTGAATTTAGCAATATTACGGATGCCGAATTGCTCAGCAATGGGCTGAAGCTCTGAAACAAGCTTCTTATCTAATTCTTCTTTCTTAAACATAAGGTGCAGGTTATCTATAAACCTTTAAATGACCGTTTTTGCGGGAATAGTGAAAAAATGGGGTTGATCGTATGCAGGAGGGAAGTTTTTTGTGCGGCTGTTAGCGACTAGTACGATGACCAGTTCGGTCTTCGATGCCAAACTAAACTAACCTGGGAAGTTCAGAATACGTACGCAATGAAAATGGGTCAAATAGTAAACAGGACGTAGTTTGCTTGATCCAAACACGAGAGTCTGGTGGGGCCAGACACGGTGGCTAACAAAACGGTTGGAAAATCGGAAATCCGTCGCAGCTATGAGTTGCTACTAGGGAAGAATATTACCTGCCAGCAGGCTTGATACAGACAAAGGTAACGTATTAATCCGGTTTTGTCAAGATAACGCTGTTAATATTAATAATGTTTCCTAAAGTTAACAGGATATTTAATTATTGATTGTTTCGGGGCAAGACCCACCCGTAAAAATGGATAGTCAGTTGTCCCTTAAGCGGCAAAACTATCAGATTTACTTAAATTTCCTTAAAACAATAAAATTTGACAATGTTTGCACCCAAAACTGTCGTTACCTTTCGGGTGCGGTAGTTGTGCGAAAGGCCTGCAACTAAAATGTGCTGATGAATCTGGTAATCGATTGGGGAAATTCAAGTCTGAAAACGGGTTGGTTTGATGGTACCCTACTGGCCGATACAGGTCGTTATGAGTCGAGCGAAAGCTTCCTGACGGATTTACGTAAACGCCAGCCCGAATTTCGCCACCCTGAGCAGGTGTTGGTATCCTCTACGAGCCGGTCGGCCGATGAGATACGTTCGCTGTTAACAGGACTGAGCAGTTCGATTGGGGTATTGGATGGACAAACGCCGGTACCCCTACGAAAGGATTATGATACGCCAAATACGCTAGGGACGGATCGTGTAGCGGCTGCAGTAGGGGCTATTTCCTTGTTTCCGGGTCAGGCTTGTCTGGTGTTTGACCTCGGCACCTGCCTGACTGCTGACCTGGTAGACCATACTGCCGTTTTCCGGGGAGGACTTATATCGCCGGGATTACGAATGCGATTTCGGGCCATGCATGAACAGACAGCCCGGCTACCATTAGTTGATGTGCCCGAAAAATGGCCCGACCTAACCGCTAAGAATACCAGACATGCCATGCAGAGTGGAGTAGTCAACGGTATGGCTTTCGAAATGACCGGTATCATTGATGCTTACCGACACGATTGGCCGGATCTGGCCGTACTCGTTTGCGGTGGCGATGCTCCTGTTTTTGAAAGTCGTCTGAAACAGCCGATATTTGCAGTGCCGGAATTGGTGCTGGTGGGATTGAATCGAATTTTACGCTATAATGTTGAGAATTTACACGCGGATAAGCCGGGTACTATTTACTAGTTTGCTGGCTACTGCCGCGACGTCGCCGATCGTGCTGGCACAAGGATTAGGTAGTTCGCCCTATTCAGCACTGGGCATTGGAGAACTCTACCCAACTGGTAACGCTACCAATATTGGTATGGGTGGTATTGGCATCAGTAACTCCAGTCCTTTTTATTTAAATCTGCAAAATCCAGCTCTGCTTGGTAGCCGCCCTCCGTATACTGTTTTTGAAGTAGGACTGGTTGGCCAGTCAAAGACACTTAGCCAGAGTATCGGTAATGAAACGCAGGTTCAACGGGATTTCGGAGGCAATCTGGGGTATCTGGCCCTGGCGTTTCCGGCAAATTCGCGCTGGAGTATGTCGCTTAGTCTGAGGCCATATACATTCGTAAATTATAACATCACCCAGGCCAGTATTGTCCAATTAGGCCAATCGGTGGCTGAATACAATTATAGTGGTCGTGGTGGCTTGAATAAAGCATCCTTTGCAACGGGTTACCGGCTGTTGAAGACTGTTTTTGTAGGTGTAGAAGCCTCTTTTCTCTTCGGAAATATCACAAATTCGTCGGACTCACGGGTAATCATAAATCAGCTTGGCGTTGGACCGCAGGACACGCGGGTCAACCGGTTGAGTCGTGCTAACTACAGCGATATCGTCTGGAAGTTAGGCGCTGCCTGGCGACCAAAAATAAATGACACCTGGACGGTCAATCTGGGTGCAACCTATGACCCCAGCACGCGGGTTAAAGGAAGCGAAACCCAAATTTACCAGCAGACTACGCTCGCTGGCCTGAACCTGGGCCCTGCGGATACGCTGCTGAATAATTCTACCGGGCGCACAACGCTGCCCCAACAAATGAATTTTGGGGTGAGCATCGAACGGGCTAACCGGCTGCTGGTAGGGGTTGATGTCGGTTTTCAGCAATGGGGTAAATACAGAACAATAAACGATCAACTAGGTGATCTGGTTGATGGGATGACCGTTGCGACCGGGCTGGAGTACACGCCGAAACCGACCTCCAATAAATACGCAGATCTGATTACTTATCGGGCTGGTTTTCAGTACAATAAGCTTCCATATCAGGTGAAAGGCACTCAGATTAACGACATTAACGGTAGTTTAGGTTTATCGCTTCCTGTTGGTGCTTATTATGTCAACCACGTAACCCTATCGCTGGTAGTTGGCCAGCGCGGTGTCTTGTCGACGTCTCAGATTCGGGAGCAGTATGTGCGCATTGCGCTTGGATTCTCATTAACCGACCGCTGGTTCCGTAAGCCAGTAATTGACTAAAGTTTAATGTAGAATGAATAATGCTGAAGGTAGAATAAAGACTGAGGAAGGAAGTCGTGTACAGCAGGGCTGTAGGCAACTGAGAACGGCTTTATATTCATCAGCCATCATTCTTTATTCTTCGTTCCTTTTGGTGGCTTGTGGTGAACCAAAACAGGCTAAAAAAGTAGAGCCCTATAATGGGCCGATTGAGGAGATCAATGATGTTCGGTTGCTGTATAGCGAAGCAGCTATGCTGAAAGTGAAGCTTACTACAGCTAAACAGTACCGTTACGTCAATGATAATCGTACGTATCCCAAACCAGTCAACATCGTTTTCTACGGACCCAAGGGGGAAGAGGTAACTACCTTACAATCAGACTCAGGCCGATATGATAAGGCCAAAGATCTCTACACGGTTATGGGGCATGTTGTCGTTATTAACAAGCAGAAGCAGGAGAAACTCCTCACCCCCGAATTAAACTGGAATCCTATAACTAAAAAAGTATATACGGATAAGCATGTGGAAATTATCAGCCAGCTTTCCGGCGAAAAATTATATGGTTTGGGTTTAGATGCCAATCAGGACTTTTCTCAATACTCGATCCGAAAACCGACTGGTGTTTTTAATGTGGAAGGTGGTCCAGGTCTGTAATCAACCTGTTTGCAAGTGGGCTTATGTTCGACGTTTTTCAACAATACATAAGTAGCCAGGCAAGCCTTACTGACCAGGAGTTTGACCTGATTCAATCGGTAAGTACGCTCAAAAAACTGCGCAAAAGACAATTTCTACTACAGGAAGGCGATCCATGGCAAAACAATGCGTTTGTATGCAAAGGCTGTGTACGAACGTATCGGATTGATAGTAAGGGCCTGGAGCATATCCTGAATTTTGCAATCGAAGGTTGGTGGACTGGGGATCGTGAAGCGCTACTTACCGGAAATCCGGCAAAATCAACGATCGATGCGCTGGAAGAATCAGTTATCCTGCTCATTAAGAAGGAGAATTTCGAGATGCTTTGCCACAAAATTCAAGCCTTCAATGAGCTGGTGAACACGATTCTGGAGAGAAGCTTTGTCGCTTCCCAGAATCGAATCCACGCTAATATCAGCTTCACGGCCGAAGAAAAATACGTCAACTTTATCAAGACGTATCCAACCATTTATAATCGTGTTCCCCAGCACATGATCGCTTCATTTCTTGGCCTCACGCCCGAAATGCTGAGTCGGGTCAGGAGTAAAGCCGCCCGAAAATAAAGATAACATGGTTATTATTAATTAATTGGCTTAATAGGCTTGATATTTGTCAAGCCATTTTTATAAAAAAAGTCAATGAAATGGGCTGGCGTTCCAGTGCACCTTTGTGTCAGAAATTTTAACACAAAGTGCAATGAAAAAGACAATCTTAATAACAGGCACAAGTACTGGTTTTGGTAAACTGACAGCCATTACGCTGTCGAAAGCCGGACATACCGTAATTGCTGCCATGCGCGGCACAACCGGTAAAAACGAAGCAGTCGCTAAAGAGCTATCCACCCTACTCAATATAGATGTTATTGACCTGGATGTGACCAGCGATGACTCCGTAAACCAGGCTATTCAACAAACTCTGGCCAAACATGGCCGCATTGATGTATTGGTAAACAATGCAGGTGTGAGCGGTTTTGGTATTACCGAAGGGTATTCGATCGATCAGGTTAAAAGTATGTTTGACGTAAACTTTTACGGTGTATTACGTACGTACAAAGCGGTTTTACCAGCTATGCGTGCCGCAAAAAACGGCCTGATTATCAACCTGACAACAGGAGCCAGCGGATTTGCGCTTCCGTTTATGGTACCGTATATGGCATCTAAGTTTGCGGTCGAAACGATTGCCGAAGGTATACAGTCAGAGCTGAAACCGTATGGCATTGAAAACGTAACGATACCAAGTGGCGTATATCCGACTGAGATGGTTAACGGCACCAAAGCCGGGTTGAATGCCGATTTAGGGGACATTGTAGCAACCTACGGTGAAAACGCCACTGAGCCATTCAACCAGATGGGGAGTGCATTATTCGGCAAAATGGCTGAGTATAAGATGAATCCGCAAACCATTGCCGACGGCATACTGGCACTGGTAGAGATGGAAAAAGGGACTCGACCACTGCGTTATCCACTGGATGCCGTTGCGCAGGGTGCCGACAGGGAGTTTATCCAGGCAAGAGCTGATATAAAAGCCAGATGGGCTAAAAACTATGGTTTCAACTTGTAAGTGACGAGTAATTGTCAGTACTGAGTAACATAGTGTTCAACGAAGTTTTTTGTAGGTAGCTGCCAGTAAACATAGCCTCAAATTAGTCTGATTCTGAATCAGTTAGTTTGGCGCTATGTTATTGAGCAGTTGACGATTTTTTGCACTGTTCGAGAATTGGCGATATCTGTTTAACGTCAAACAGTTTCTTTTCGCCACCCCATTCACTATAAATGTACGTTATCAGTTCGGCTACTTCCAGGTCACTGAGTTGAGGTTGTGGCGGCATGGGTCGGTTATAGGTCTTACCATTGACCACAATAGCGCCCTGCTGGCCGTACCGAATCAAACAATAAACCTCATTTTTATTAACCAGATAATCAGACCCGGCAATGGGCGGGTAGAGCGCTGCTACACCTTCGCCCTTGTTTTGGTGGCAATTCGCACAGTTATTCTTATAAATTAGAATGCCTTCGGTAATGTAACGCTCCCGTTTAATCTCTTCTTCACTCTGGCAGGACAAACTGCCGACAAATAAGCAGGCTACTACAGAAAGACCAAAAAATCGTTTCATTGCTTATACTCAGCCAGGAGCCGATCCATATCATTCATTAATTTATCAACACCTGCTTCGGTCGTGCCATCGTAGATACCCCGAATGTGCCTGTCCTTATCGACCAGAATAAAGGCGCCACTGTGTACGACACCACCCGGTGCCGATGAATCCTGCTGAGCAGTGACCATATAACTTGTCTGGCCGATATCGTAGATTTTTTCCTTATCACCCGTAACAAACAGCCACTGGCGGCCCGATACGCCGAGATTATCAGCAAACTCTTTCAAAACAGGCACCGAATCATGGGCGGGATCGATGGTGTGCGATAAAAGAGCCACATCTGGATTTGTCTTGAATCGCTCATAGACCCGCTTCAACTGAACCTTCATTTTAGGGCAGATCGTTGGGCAGGATGTAAAGAAAAAATCAGCTACGTAGATCTTGCCGGCTAAATTTTTGGCCGTGACCGTATCACCGTATTGACTGACAAATTTGAAATCAGGAATTGTGTGATAGACCGAATCAGTTACCGATTTACCGTCGACAGTTTTCGTTACAGCTTCCCGCTGGCCCAGAATGGGAAGTTTATCATCACCTGAATTACAACCAGCGCCAATCAGAAGGAGACCTAATAGCACTAACCCGATTTTAGGGTTTCTGTAAAAACTGGTTGGCTTCTTTAAGGCTATTGTTGATTTTAGATTTAACATCGGTTATTTGATCTTTTTGCTGTTCCAGATAGCGTAGTGCATCTTCTGAAGGCAGTTTGGCAAGGGTATCGTTATTGTACTGGCTCATCCAGTTCATCATAAGACTATCGGCCAGCGTCAGTTTCTGGACGATTTGCCGGGCCTGATCGCGTTCTTCATCAATGCGTAGCGTGGTTGAGGGAGAGCCAGCCGCCTGAGTACTGTCAAGTACGGCAATGCGTGCCTTAAGCTGTTTACGCGTTTTCATCACATCGTCGATCAATGGCATCACTTCGTCATGAATGGCAAAGACGCCATTTTCGGCTTCTTTGACGGCTTCTTCGCCAGATTTGCCACATGCCCAGAACAATCCGCTCAGAACCAGTAATCCGGAAATCGTAAGAATAGGTTTAATCATAAAAGAATAGGAGGAAGATAAATCATTTATGAGGTAAACTATAACGTGTAATTCGGTCAAAAAAACTGACAACTTATCGTTTACCTCATTCCTTATTTGGCTACGGCAGTAGCACGTTGTTTTAAAATTTCGCGGGCGTTTTTAAGAGCACTTGCTGATGGATTATTTCCGCCGATCATCTGGGCAATTTCATTGACCCGTTCGTCAAAGGTAAGTTTTTTGATTCGGCTGACGGTTTTAGACGCCGAATGATCTTTGTAAACGAAGTAATGAGCGTTGCCCTGTCCGGCAATCTGATGCAGGTGCGTAATCGCAATAATCTGGTGATTATGAGCCATATCGCGCATCATATTGCCCATCTTGATTGCAATTTCTCCTGAAACACCGCTGTCGATTTCATCAAAGATAATAGTCGGTAACGATCGTTTGCTGGCCAGAATATATTTAATCGCCATCATCAATCGCGAAAATTCTCCGCCAGAAGCCACGTTCTTCAACTGCTGGGGTTTGACTCCTTTATTGGCACTAAACAGAAACGAAATGGTATCGATACCTGTTGGCGTTGGTTTGCCCGTGTCTGACTGAATTTTTAAGGAGGCATTTGGCATACCGAGTTCTTTCAACAGGCCACCGATTTCTGTTTCAATTGGGTTTAAAACAAACTGTCGGGCTGCTGACAAAGCCTGGCCACTAAGCTGTAACTGTTCGCGGGCAGCGTCTGACTGAGCTTTCGCGTCGGCAAGGGCATCGTCTAAATTAAGCACTTTGCTTACTTTTTGAGCGAGCTCATTTCGTAGGGCAATGAGGGCGGCAACATCTTTAGCCTGATGCTTGGTCTGGAGTTGGTAAATTAGATTCAGCCGTTCGCGGATGGTTTCAGCGCGGGCGTCATCAATATCTACATGATCCTGTTCGGTACTAATTTCATCCGCCAGATCCCGTAGTTCAATAAGGCTGCTTTGAGCCCGTTGCAGCAATTGTTCATACTGATCCGACAACTTGCTGATGTAAGTTAAATTGCTGACTACACCTTTTAAAAAGTCAATGACTGATTGCTCCGTATTATCCAGATATTCATAGGCTAACTGAAGACGCTCTTTAATTTCTTCCGCGTTTTCGAGGATGTTCAGTTCCTGCTCCAGCGACTCCTGCTCATCGGGCTGCAACTGGGCCTTCGTTAATTCTTCGTACAAAAAATTATTGTAATCGAACTCCTTCCGCATAGCAGACGCTTCGGACTGGAGCTGGTCGTAGGTCGCCTTTTTTGAACGATACGTTTGATAATCAACGCGATACTGTCGGAGCAGGTTGTCGTCCTGGGCGTAGGTGTCAACAATTTCTAACTGATATTCATTCGAACCAAGCAGCACCGAGTCGTGCTGCGAGTGAATATCCATCATCTGGCTCGTCACCCGCCGAAGCGTTTCCAGATTAACGGGTGTATCGTTGACAAAGGCCCGTGACTTGCCACTTACACCAATTTCCCGCCGGACAATGCAGGAATCGGAATAATCTAATTCTTCATCTTCGAAGATTTGTTCGATCAAATAGCCCGAAACCCCAAATACACCTTCAATGACGCACTTTTGTTCGGGGTTGTAAAGCACTCGAGTGTCAGCCCGGTTACCCATCAGTAAGCCAATAGCTCCCAGCATAATGGATTTCCCGGCACCAGTTTCGCCCGTAATGATGTTTAATTCACGGTCAGGGGTAAGTTCGAGTTGATCGATTAGGGCGTAATTTTTAATCAGTAAATGCGATAGCATAGATTAAGCTCTTACTTATCTAACAATGCCGGTTGTGGTGCGGTTCAAAATAAAGAGCAGTTTGCCGTATCATTTATCAGCGTTTTTGTGATCTACTGCTTACTGAAGACTGTCTACCAGTTATTGACCCGCTGCCACTAATTTACGATAAGCTTCGGTTTTACCTGGGTCCAGATACGATAATAAATCAAAAGCCTGTTTGCGTTCAGCAGGAGTACCTTCATAAAGAATATTTAGTATTTCCTGAGACTTGGCGTCGAAGAATGAGTTGATCAGAACAGAATTAGGCAACTGAAGCCCGATGGTCCGAATGGTCGATAGCAAGGCGAGCGTTTGTTTACGAACCTGAACTGGATTAGCGGCAAACACATCGAGCCCAAGCCGATGATAGGTGTATAGTCCATCCCGAAAAGGGAGTAGCTGTTGATTTTGCAGATTCTCAACCAGCCAATACCGATTGCGTCGATCGCCCCCCGTTTGCCAGGCTCCGTTAGGCGACCCTTGTTGAGCGAGGTTCATAATCGTGAAAGCCCGCTGAATGAATGGATTGCCGCCCCGTTTGCTGAATGTATCATAATCTACGGCCAGAATGACATTCGCATAAAAAGCCAGCAATGAAGTTAAATCATCAGAAAACTGGTTTTCCCGGTAATAGACTGGCGTGGTGGGCAGGTAGACGAAATTAAACGACCGATCGACGTAGCTAAAGGTTGTTGTCTCGTAATTTGAACCATAAACCGGGCGTGTAACCACAATTTGTGCTGTTGCTTCAAATACGCCCTGGGTCAATGACTTGATCAGGTTGATATTTATGGAGCAGTTAATGCGCTCAGAGACCGTAAACTGATCATTACTCCAGCGTCGGTTGTTCATGAATTCAGTGATAATTCCCTTCAGTTGGCTGACGTAGGAGAAGTCGGTTTTCTGCTGGGCAAATAACTGGTCGGAATTGATAGTTACCTGACAGTTTAGTTCCTGCGCCTGTGCTGAGAACACACCGCAAAACAGACTTAGTGCTATGATTAGTTGTTTCATGCCGACAGCTTTTGTGCGATCAGATTTACCAGATCCTGCGCTACCTCATCTTTGGGTTTCAGCGCAAATTCATGGATTTGTTCGTCTTTGTCAATAACGGTAATTTTATTGGTATCGTGTCCGAAGCCTGCTCCCTGATCTCGTAAGGAATTCAGCACAATCCAGTCCAACTGTTTGGACCGCAGTTTTTTTACGGCATTTTCACGTTCATCGTTCGTTTCCAGCGCAAAACCCATCAGCAATTGGCCCGGCCTTTTCTGACTACCCAGCGTGGCTGCAATGTCGGTAGTTTTGGTCAGTTCAAGTGAAAATTGTTGTTCTTTTTTCTTGATCTTCTGATCAGCTACAAACACTGGCGTATAATCGGCAACGGCCGCACTCCAAACGGCTATTTCCGAACTGGCAAAGGCAAGCTGTGAAGCCTCAAACATTTCCTGAGCTGATCGGACATTGATACGCCGGATCGTTGGGTGGGGGAGTGGCAGAGCCGTTGGCCCACTCACCAGCGTCACATCAGCACCCGCCTGGGCAAAAGCGCGGGCAATGGCATAACCCATTTTACCCGTAGAATGATTGCTTATAAATCGAACCGGATCGATGGCTTCCTGGGTTGGCCCGGCTGTTACAAGAACCTGCTTGTTTTGTAGGGGGCCTAAGGTATGCTTACCTAACAGCTCATTCTCTACTCCCTGCTCCTGAAGCCAGAATGCAGTCAATAATTCGACAATGGTTTCAGGCTCGGCCAGGCGACCCTCGCCAATTAAACCGCTGGCTAATTCACCGTGTTCTGCATGGATGATATGATTCCCGAACGATTCGAGCCGGTGGAGGTTTTCGACAGTCGTTGGATGACGGTACATGTCTAAGTCCATGGCAGGAGCGAAAAACACCGGGCACTTTGCCGATAAATAGACAGCCGAGAGAAGATCGTCGGAGAAGCCATGTGCGCAACGGGCCAGCGTATGAGCAGAGGCAGGAGCGATCACGAGCACATCGGCCCACAGTCCAAGCTCCACGTGATTATTCCAGCTCCCACTGGCATCATTCACGAAGGCCGACAGAACGGGGCGCTTCGATAAGGTTGCCAGGGTAAGAGGAGTAATAAATTCCTGAGCTGATTGGGTCATTACTACCTGAACATCAGCGCCAGCTTTGACTAATAAACGAACGAGTAGAGCTGATTTATAAGCTGATATACTGCCCGTTACTCCTAAAAGAATTCGTTTTCCGTTCACAAGAATGAAGTCTTGAATTAGCGGAGTTCTTAGGGTTACTAAATCATAAACCAAAAAACCGCACGGCAAACATACCGTGCGGTCATGAGAAAATCAGCAGGAGTTGTCGATTATTGCTGTGCTTCTTCGTCGTTATAACGCCAGTACACTTTGCTCTCCAGAAATTCATCCGTAGCGGTCGAGGTTGGTTTCGGCATCCGCTCGTAGAATTTTGAAATTTCGATTTGTTCGCGGTTTTCAAATACCTCTTCGAGGTTATCTACCGCTGATACGAATTCCGACAGTTTATTGCTCAGTTCCTCCTTGTTCTTCGAGGCAATCTGGCGGGCGCGTTTTGAGATAATCGATACTGATTCGTATAGATTGCCCGTATGTGCTGCAATTTTGTCGTTGTCGCGGGTAATAATAGATTGATTTGTTGCCATAATTCAGTTAACAGTTAGCAGTTAACAGCCAGCAGGTATATAATTAGCAGCAGGAATGCTGCTAACTAGTCACTGTAGACTGCAACTGGATTAATTTGCTGCCGTTACTTTAGCCGGGCGGTTATTCGGATTCTTAAGCTTTTCGCGTTCCTGCTCTAACTTTTCCAATCGTTCAATTTCTTTCTGACTGGATTCGTACATGCGTTCTGCCTGTTTAATAAACTTGCTGTTCGGATACTTGTCCAGGAATGCCTGATAGTAACCAATTGCTTCCTGATAGCGTTCCTTTTGCTTCGTTTCCAGACTATTATTAGCCAGACTGTACTCCGCATCTACCTTTAAAAACGCCAGTTCTTCGTTGAATTCAGAGTCTGGAAACTCCCTCTGAAAGTTATTGATGGCGATAACCGATGACTTGTAGGAGGCAATGTTAAAGCCGCTGGTTTTGTAATACAGCTTGGCTTTTTCATAGGCTTTCCGCTCCAGCTTCCCGCGTAGTTCAAGAATGATTTTTGTACACTCGTCGCGGTACTTGCTATCTGGATAAGTATTAATAAAATCCTGAAGAGCCGAAGTCGCCGTCAGTGTATTTGACTGATCGAGGTTAAACTGGGGCGTATCTTTATAGAGCGAATAAGCATACATATACATAGCTTCCTGCGCATATTCACTACGGGCAAATGTTTCGTAGAATTTTTTGAATAGCGTAGCGCTAAGTAGGTATTGCTGCTGGTGAAATTGGGTGTAGGAATGATAAAACTGGGCCATTTCCGACTCAGTACTTCCTTTTAGCACCGGAATTAATTCCTCAAAGAGCAGACCGGCACGATACCAGTCTTCTTTTTTGTAATACTGAACGGCTGCTTTATACTTTTCATCGTCACTACCGTTCTTTTGCAATTTCGAGAACGGACTGCATGACCCGAGAAAAAACACCACCAAGATTCCCAGCAGACCTTTACTGATATGACGTTGTTGCATAAGGACGCAAATATACTAAAAAAAAACGGGCTACACCGACTTAACGACGATGTAGCCCCTATAGTACGGCAAATAGCCCTGTTTTGACCGCTCTTTACGAATTTTTAACAACCCAATCGATCAGTCTACTGATGGCGGACAAGTAATTTTTTCGTTGCTACTTTCTTGCCATCTACTGATAACTGGTAGAAATAATAGCCAGTAGCAAGTTCACGGGTTGCCACATGAACCTTACGGTCATTCTGTTGCATATCATACTCCGCGACGGGTGAACCCAGAATATTTAATAAAATCAATTTTGCTTCATTAACCTGTCCTGTAATCTGGTAATCTATCTGAGCCGATTCACTGGCTGGATTCGGATAAATATTAGATACCGTGATGCGGTCATTACTATACATCCGATCGTCGGCCCGGAGTTCCTGTTCGGCCCCAATCCGTGCTTCAGCAGTGGTGGCTGGAGCACTCTCAGGGGAAGCAGAACGAGTCGTTAATTTCGTGGCTGAACGTGCTACAAGTAAAGACCGATAATACTCGTTAATCGGAGCATTTTTACGAATCGCGGCTGCCCGATCAAGGTTTACCGCTGTCGTTGAGGGAGCCAGCGAAAATCGCTTGACCGTTAGTGCTGGTGTGGTCGGCTTACGACTTCCAACGGTCCGCCCCAACTCCAACCGGCTACCCTTTCGGGAGTCGGAATCGCGCGGGGCGGTCTGCGCCCGGAGCGGAGTTGTGGCCGTCAGAAAGGCGGTCAGAAAACCAATAAGTATAATTTGTTTCATACGATCCTACTTCATGTACACTTGTACTCACCGCAAACCTATTCATGTTAAAAGACAAAGTCAACGGGGTACTGTCTAAAAAATTGTTAAAAGAGTTATTTTATACCCTTTGGAACGAGTTTTTTAGCTAAAGGTTTAGTTGTGCTCCTAATTTTTAATGGTTTTTTAGTCCCTGGCTTCGAAGCTGGTGGAATTTCGAGCCATAACACCTGACCTTTAGTTGGTTTTTCGGCCTCCCGCCAACTGAAACCATCGAGCTCTTTATTCTCTTCGGTGATCTCTTTTGGAGGAACCAGCTGAGCGTCTGGACGACCATAAAAACGAATGCGGCCAACCTTGTTTTCGGCGAATTCAATATTCATTCGACTACACTCTACGTGGTTAAGACCAATCATCCTATTGTTGTCATCGACAGCATAATAAATACTCTGCCCATTCCCTTCCACAATGACCCGATCCAGCGCGGTTTGCTCCTGATAAGTAACAGTTTCGGAAGCAGGAGCTGTTGCTTTAGTCAATACGCTACGGGAGGGGGTATTCGTTGCAGCAGCTGATAGACGAGAGGGTTCAAGGGGCTTGGACGCGGTCGTTACCGGGGTTATTTTAGTGGCAAAATAAGCCGTTATCGTTCGACCCTTTATCTGATTAAAATTCATGAGCGTATCGAGCGAAATCACAAAGGATTTGCCCCGCATATACATCGTATTGATATGATTATTTTTTAGCAACGCCCGAATCGAATCGGCCTCCATCTGGTATTTATTCTGGCTCCAGACAATTGGATTTTTATAAAAATAAATCGTCGAATCCGCTGTATTATAAATCAGGGAATCGCACTTGCTTTGCAGGTCAGATTTGAAAATAAAAACGTTTTTGTGGGCCAGTAAACGGCGAGTATTTGACACCTTATCGTCGAAAGAAAATAAGGTATCTGCCCGCAGAAACAGCGTATCGTTTGTCGTCTCGCTGGCAAGGCTTTTGGCAACGGGATGGCCCGTTACCCGCGAAATCCCTGCTTTCCCATTGTAGCGAACATGCTCACCAAGAATGACAGCTTTACGGTCTTTGGCTACCATAATGACGTTGCCTTTTGCAATACCCAGTTCCGAAATATTATCGTAATACAGGGAGTCGCCCGTAATTCGGTACTTAGGCGTTTCGACTGTGGCTCGTTGCTGGAAGTTTGAAATGCCGGTTGTTGTGTTGTATTGGCCAGCCACTGCCGTCAGAACCCCATCTTTGTTGACGATACGGGTTGGACCCTGAAATGTAGCAATGCGAGTCAACGAATTATAGAGCAGCGAATCGGCAGTAAGCGTACCTTTGGGATTGACTAAGCGAACGTTCTGGCGGAACGTGAACAACTTACTACGCGTATCATAGTATCCTTCACGACTGGTCAATACGTTCTCTTTGTCGACAATGCGGCCTGGTGTAGGATAATGTGCAATACCCGAGAGCATATCGTAGTCGAGATGACTGGTAGTAAGCGTCATCTTTCGGTCGCGCATGATAACGCGCCCGCGTACATTCGCCTGGCGGGTGTTGCCGTAATAGAACATGGTATCGCCCCGAACGCTGATGGTGTCGCCCTGAATCAACCGGACATTACCATAGGCTTCAATAACATTGGTTGTTGCATTTTGTATGGCGAGGTCACAATACATCAACACCCCTTTCTGACGAAAGCGAACGTTATTGTAAATCTTTCGAACGACCTGACCAGGGGTATTTACCCCGACTAAACTATCTGCATGTAAAAGCTCGACTTTATCAGCTACCGGAGAGCCGCCGACCTGCGCCAAAGCAGGAGCCGACACGAACAGGGAAGCGAAGAAAAGAAAAGCAACAAATAGGCGTACAATTAGACGAAACATAGGGCAAAACTACGGCTTAGTGCCAGAACCGCATGTTAGAGCGAGAACTTTTAGGATTTATTAACGAGAATCGATTGTTCGGTCCTACCGATCGCGTGTTGTTGGCTGTGAGTGGCGGATTGGATTCAATGGTGCTGGCAGAATTATTTCACCGGACGAAACAATCGTTTGCCATTGCTCATGTCAACTTTGGTATGCGCGGTGACGAATCAGATGCCGATGCTGTTTTTGTACAAAACAAGGCTAAAGCGTATGAGGTTCCGTTTCACCTCATCTACTTCGACACCGTTGCGGTCGCTGCTGAACGCGGAATTTCGATTCAGATGGCTGCCCGCGACCTGCGTTACAACTGGTTTGCTCAACTGAACGAGCAGCATGGGTATGCCGGTACAGTTACTGCTCACCATAAAAATGACGTGCTTGAAACGCTTCTGCTGAACCTGACGCGCGGTACGGGCCTGGCTGGGTTGCATGGCATTGCGGCCCGGCAGGAGCGTTCGGCAACCGATGTTATTGTTAGGCCTCTGCTGTTTGCCGCGCGCGAACAACTGGCTGATTACGCCCGTGAGCACGGCATTTTGTATCGGGAAGATCGATCGAATAATGATGACAAATACGCTAGAAATCGGATTCGGCATCATGTTGTACCCGTACTGGCTGAACTCAATCCCGGATTATGGCAGATATTGCCGCGAACCATTGAGCGATTTCGGGCTGCTGAAGCGCTTGTTCTTGCTGAACTCAATCGGTCATGGGCGACTATTGCCGAACCAATTGGCCCTCAGCAATTCCTGCCAGCCAATAAACTCATGGCTCAAACCGAACTGGCATTTCGACTGGCGGAGTGGTTGAGACCTTACGGATTTTTGGCGGATCAGGTTACGCAATTGATCGAATCCCTGAACCGACCTGTTGGCCAGGTGTTTGCGTCGACGACACACCGGATCGTTCATGACCGGCTGGCCGATGGGCGTATTGGCTTGCTATTGGAGGTACTGACAAGTGCTTCCGGATATGAAGTCAATCTATCCGAATGGCCGGATTCTCCCTTGCATATAGCCGGACAATTTATACTGACTGTGGATGTTGTTGAAAAAACTACTGCGTTTCGATTACCTACTGATCCTAAAATAGCCTGCCTGGATGCTGACCTGATAACGTTTCCGCTCACCATTCGGACTTGGCGTCAGGGCGACCGTTTTCATCCGTTAGGGCTGAACGGCCATAAATTAGTGAGTGATCTGCTCAATGATCTCAAGCTAACCAGGTCTGAACGAGAACAGGCAATCGTTCTGCTGTCAGCTGATCAGATTGTATGGGTAGCTGGTCGTCGGATTGATCATCGCTATCGGGTAACGGCGAAAACAAGGCAAATTGCCCGATTTATTTGGCAAAATAAGTGACTCATGTCGCGAATTTAACTCTAATAAATTGTACTTTTAAGGTTAAAAAAAACGATTTATGTAATAAGTCGGGGTATGGATCTATTAAATTTAAAAAACTGGCACTTTATTTGATACGATTGCCGTAAGCCCATAGTATTTTAACTTATTGACTCCCATGAACCGATTTATACTGATTTTGCTCATAGCGGGAATGGCACTTGGAAGCCTTACCGTCCGGGCGCAAAATGCGCGGTTACGAGCGGCTAACAAACAGTTTGATAACCTTAGTTACGTCAGCGCAGTGCGGGCGTATGAAGAGTTTTTGCGAGCCGATAAAAAGAAGGAACCTGCTGAAACGCGCGAAGCTTTGACCAAACTCGGCTATAGCTATCGTAAGCTACAGGACACCCGTAATGCAGAACGCGTTTACTCCGAATTAGTGAAGCAGTACACGGATCTGGACAGCGAAATTTATCTATACTATGCGCAGTCTCTGGCGCAGAATGGTAAGTATCGGGAGTCGCAGAAAATGTATAGCCAATACGGTGAAAAACAGGGCCAGGATTTGCGTGGACGTCGATATACAGTTTCCTACATGGATATAAGCCGCTTCTATCAGGATTCATCTTCGTATCGGCTTTATAGTCTGCCCATTAACTCCCGTCAGGCTGATTTCAGCCCAATGTATTATAAAGGAGGTATTGTCTTCGTATCGGCCCGCGACGAATCGGGTGTGGTAAAACGAGTCTTTAACTGGAATCAGACCCCATTTCTTGATATGTATTTTCACCCGGATACAAACCAGTTACGAGTTCCGGGTTCAGAGCTGAAACGTGGTCCGAGTACGGCCATTGTAGGTGGAGGAACCGATGCTAAAGGACAGACCGCAGAAGAAGCTGCCGATGCGTCTCAACCCCTGACCAAAGCAGAAATATTCAGCCGGACCCTCAACACCAAATACCATGAGGGACCAATGACATTTACCCGAGATCAGAACACCATTGTTTTCACCCGAAATAATACCAGTAAAGGTAAAGCAGGGAAAAGTTCTGATGGTGTAAAAAAACTGAAATTGTATTCTTCCGTGAATAAGGGCGGTAAGTGGGTCGAGATCAAGGAAGTGCCATTCAACAGCAATGAATATTCGGTAGGTCACCCTGCGTTTGCGCCCGATGATTCCAAAATGTACTTCGTATCGGATATGCCGGGCGGATTTGGTGGCACCGACTTATATGTAGTTGAGTATACCAATGGCCAGTGGGGAACACCGGTTAATTTAGGGAAAGAGATCAATACGGAAGGTAACGAGATGTTCCCCTTTGCCGACGAAAATGGAAATCTGTATTTCTCATCGGATGGTCACGAAGGGCTCGGCGGCTTGGATGTATTTTATGCTGAACTTAAAGATGGCGTAGCCTACAAAGGTGTTCAGAACGCAGGTGCGCCCATCAACTCTGAAAAAGATGACTTCGGATTCATAACCGATAAATATCGGACATCGGGCTTTTTTAGCAGCAACCGTAAGAAAGGGGTTAGTGACGACGATATTTATTCGTTTCGCCGTACGTGTAAGCAACTCAATATTTTAGTGTACGATGCCAAAACCGGTACACCAATCGAGAGTGCCGATGTGCGAATTATGCGAAACGGAGCCAATCAGGATTTGCGTATAACGAATGTTGACGGGCGTGCTGAAATATGCGTAGAAGCAAACACCGAGTATGAATTCCGGGCCGTAAAAGAAGGATTTGCCTTGAATAGCGTTCGATTCTCAACGTTGACCCAATCGGCTAAACCGGTGCTGAGCGTTTCGATTTACCTCGAACGCACAGAAAATACCTTGGTGAGAGGAGTTGTAAAAACTGAAGTGAACCAGAAACCAGCTACCGGCGTAAAAGTAACCCTTCGGAATGAGAAAGATAAGTCGGAACAAACCGTAACGACAGGGCCAGATGGCGGGTATGAGTTCAATATGAAGCCAGGGGCACCTTACACACTCACTGCTCAAAAAGATCGGTATGCAACCAAGAAAACCCAGTATAGTAAGGTTAAGAAGAAAAGTAAGGTAGTAACTGATTCCCTGGGTCTCTATGGCGTAGGTGATGTATATCAGTTGAAGAACATCTACTATGACCTGAACAAATTCTTCATCCGGGCCGATGCTGCCAAAGAGCTCGATCACGTGCTGGCGATCCTCAAAGAGTATCCGCAGATGCAGATCGAATTGCGCTCACACACTGACTCCCGCGCTCCGGATACTTATAATGTCAGGCTTTCGGAAAACCGCGCCCGTGCTGCACTCGACTATTTAGTACAGCGTGGAATAGAACCAAAACGGTTAGTGGCTCGGGGTTATGGCGAAAGCGAAATAATAAACGGCTGTGTAGACGGAGTGAATTGTTCTGAAGATGAACATCAGCAGAATCGTCGAACTGAATTCAAAATTCTGGCCGTACAATAAACAAAGTTGGATAACTTTTGGAATAGCAAAAAAGCGCAGGTCAATTGGCCTGCGCTTTTTTGCTATCAGTAGCTTAATCAATATCGATTTAAGGAACAGTTAAGTTCTGGCGTCAGTTAAAAAAGGGAAACAACCTGATTTATGCGATTTACGGATAAAGTGTGCATTGTTACCGGTGCTACATCGGGCATTGGCCGGGCCACGGCTGAACGAATGGGCGAAGAAGGTGGTAAGGTCTTAATTGTCGGACGCGATCGGGATCGGGGGCAGGAAGTTGTCAATTTTATCAAGAATAAAGGTGGCGATGCACAGTTTGCCGAGGTTGATCTGGCCGATGCAAAGGCTATTGAAGCCGCTGTAAATCAGGCAGTCGGGGCTTGGGGTAAAGTTGATATTCTGGTCAATGATGCAGCCATGATGACATTTACCCCCATTGTCGATTTATCGGTTGAAGACTGGGATCAGGTGTTGGCGGTTAATCTACGGGCCGTTTTTTTGTTCTGTAAACACTGTATTCCCCACATGAACGGCGGTGCAATCGTTAATGTTAGCTCGGTTCACGCCCACCAGACAACGGCCAATGTAATTCCATATGCAGCCAGTAAGGGTGGGATGGAAGCTTTCACACGTGGAGTCTCGCTGGAATATGACATTGCCAAAGTGCGTATCAATTGTGTTGCACCCGGAGCGGTCGATACGCCCATGCTGTGGGATAATCCGAATGTGAAGAGTGGGAAGGAGAAAATTGAAGGAGTGATTGGTAAACCCGCCGACATTGCATCAGCCATCTGTTACCTGGCTTCTGACGAAGCACGATTTATCAATGGAACGACTCTCGTTGCCGACGGTGGCCGATTGACAATATTATAAAAAAAGCCAATTTGTAGTACCAGACAGGAGATACCGATGCATCCCTTGTCTGGTACCAGCGTGTTTATTCGGACTTCTTTACGTGTTTTTTGTGCACCGTTTTGGTTGAGGTCGTTGCCTTGGCAGGCGTCGTTTTCTTGACCGTTGTTGTGGTTTTGCTAACGGGTTTGTCTTGTGATGGGGTATTCGCAACAGCAACATTTCCGCAGAGAGCAGCTACTACGCAGGCAGCTACCAGAATTGACTTTTTCATAGTATTGAGATCAGGTTTAATGTGACTGGCCCACCACAGGAGCGGGCTTCTCGGCCGAAAGGTCGATGGTTATTATTAAAAGCCAATGAAGTAGGACTTAAAAGATTATTAAATGGACAAAATTCGGGCAGTTACGGATAACTGGCCAATATGCCGCATGGTATGTTCAGCTGCATGCACAAACAGCCCCAGTACTGTTGATGGAATCTGTGCCCGGCCAACGCCACGGATTTCCGTTAACGTTTGTTCATCGGTCCTGCGTAATTGAGCAAGTGCTGCATCCACCTGAACACTGAAGCTGTTCACTAATTCGGAAACAGTAGGCGACTGCCCGACCGATTTTCCTTCCAGCGAAAGGGCCGTCAGTTGAGCAGATGAAAGCGATTCACCGCGTGCGTAAGTGAAGAGACGATCCAATACGCCCGTCAGGTGCTGTAGGTGAAAACCGACCGAAGCAACATTGGCGGGACGTTCCCAAAGTAGCCCGTCTGGAAAGTCGCGCATGAGGGCATCCACTTCCTCGCGAGCTTGTAATAAGGCATGGGCAACAGGTTGCAGGAGGGAAGGTACAGCAGGCAGGGGGCCGCGCAGCCAGACTTCGCGGGTTTCTGGAGAGGGTGTCATAAGCAATGAGTTTGTCGTTTATGGCTTGTGAAAAGCCGCAAAAACGTTAGATCACCGTTCCGCCGTCGGCATAAAACAGACTTCCGGTGCTGTAAGAGGAAGCGTCTGAAGCTAGAAATAGTGCCAGTGGGCTGATCTCGTCCGTTGTGCCCATGCGGGCAATCGGGATTCGTTTCGTAAAGTGGTCCAGAATTTGCTCATTCTGCCAGAGAGCCTTGCTAAATTTGGTTTTAATCAAACCGGGGCAAATGGCGTTGACCCGAATACCATCAGGCCCCCATTCCTTAGCCAGAACCTTTGTGAGCATATTTAGGGAGGCCTTGCTGACACTATAAATGCCTAACCCAGGATCGGGCGTGTGACCGGCGATACTACTCATCATGATGATGCTACCGCCCCCACGCGTTTTCATACTCGAATAACATAGTTTACTTAGCTCAAAGGGGGCTTTTACATTGGCTTGCATGATTTTGTCGAACGCTAAACCATCGCATTCCAGAGCGGGGCCAAACACGGGATTGGAAGCTGCATTATTGACCAGTATATCGATGCCACCATAAGTCGCTATTGTCTTGTCAACCAGTTGTTTGAGTTGATCCATATCGCCAACGTGGGCCGCTATTCCAGTAGCTTCGCCACCCTGTGCCTTTATATCGTTGGCTAACTCATCCAAAACGGCCTGTTTTCGGCTACTCACAACGACTTTGGCGCCGAAGCGGGCATACAACCGGGCAATATCTTCACCGATGCCTTTGCTGGCTCCGGTAATGAGGGCTACTTTGCCAGTGAGGTCGAAAAGGGATTTTTCAATAGTTACAGCAGATTGGGGTTCCATGCGGGCTTTGTTGTCAGATATGTTTGCAAACTATGCCATTCATCAGGTATTTCAAAAGCGAAAGACAGATTTACACTAATTTCGCCGTTATCATTCATCAACCCACCTTTTATGTCTGAAAAACCGTCTGGTCTTCCTCCATTTGCTCGTTCCTGGACCCAGCTTTACACGATTGTTATTGGCAGCCTGGCCGTTGAAATCGTATTGTTTTACGTTTTAATGCGCTGGCTTTCATGAGTACGCTGGATTGGGGTGTTTTAATTCTAACGTTGTTGGGGGTCATTGTGTATGGGGTAGTTCGTAGCCGAAACAGCCAGAGCATGGACGATTATTTGCTGGCCGGTCAGTCGTTACCCTGGTATCATGTCGGACTATCGGTGATGGCTACGCAGGCTAGTGCCATTACCTTTCTGTCGGCACCAGGACAGGGATTCAGCGATGGAATGCGATTCGTCCAGTTTTATTTTGGTCTTCCACTGGCAATGGTCGTTTTGTCGATAACGTTCGTTCCCATTTTTCACAAACTAAAAGTTTTTACCGCGTACGAATTTCTGGAGAACCGCTTTGATACCCGCGTTCGTACGTTAACGGCGGGTTTATTTTTACTCCAGCGGGGGCTTTCGACCGGTCTTTCGATTTACGCGCCAGCCATCATCCTCTCAACCATTCTGGGCTGGAATATTTACTGGACAAACCTGATCATGGGCGGTATTGTCCTGATTTACACCGTTTCTGGAGGAACAAAAGCGATTTCCTATACGCATCTTCAGCAAATGGCTATTGTCACTTTTGCCATGGCGCTGGCTGGTTATCTGACCGTTAAGCTACTACCCGAAGACGTAGGTTTCGTCGATGCGCTGCACGTAGCGGGTAAGGCCGGGCGTATGAACTTAATCGATCTGAAGTTTGATCCCGATAGTCGTTACAATCTATGGTCCGGGCTGATTGGTGGATTCTTTTTGCAATTATCTTACTTTGGCACCGACCAATCGCAGGTGGGGCGCTACCTGACTGGTGAGTCGATTAGCCAGAGCCGTCTGGGTTTGCTCATGAATGGACTGCTGAAAGTGCCGATGCAATTTCTGATTCTGTTGGTGGGCGTTTTGGTTTTCGTTTTTTATCAATACAATCCATCACCCACATTCTTCAATAAGCAGGAAACCGATCGACTCAAAGAAAGCCCGTATGCCCGCGATTATCAGATTGCGGAAATAAAGCATCAAAACCTGACCGCTCAGCGTCAGCGTATCGTTGCCGACATGCAGGTTGCAGTGCAAACCAAAAACGAGGATGCTCAGGATGCTGCGGTTGCCAGCCTTCACGAAACCGATCAGGCGCTAAAAACCGTTAAAGCCGACGTTATTAAACTGATCGAAAAGAATAATCCGGCAGCCGATACGAACGATGGTAACTATGTGTTTTTGCGGTTTGTGCTGGATTATCTGCCGCATGGACTAATTGGCCTGCTCATTGCCGTCATCTTTAGTGCATCGATGGGATCGATTGCGGCAGCGTATAGCTCACTGGCATCGACAACAGTCGTCGATGTGTATAAACGATTGATCAGGAGCGAAGGGGATGATGCGCACTATCTGAACGTTTCGCGTTGGGCAACAATTGGATGGGGCGTATTCTGTATTATCGTGGCGCAGTTTGCCAACCGGCTCGGCAGTATGATTGAAGCCGTTAATATCCTGGGTTCCTTGTTTTACGGTGTTATTCTGGGCGTGTTCGTAGTGGCATTCTACGTAAAATCGGTCGGAGGCCGGGCTACTTTTTGGGCCGCTATTGTTGCCGAAATATTTGTTGCCCTTAGCTGGTATCTGAATCTAACGGCGTTCCTGTGGCTAAACGTAATCGGGTGCCTGCTGGTGGTAATTTTTGCGTGGATATTGCAACGATTCCAACGGTCCTGATCAATAAATCAAAACGGCCCGTTCACCGAGCCGTTTTGATTTACAACACTTACGCCTTTTTCTTTCCTTTTACGCCTTTTACTGCTGGCATGGCAGGCAGTTTGGCCGTATACTCTGTAATGCTTTTCTCGATACCCTCTTTGAAGAATGAGAAGGCGGCATCATTTGACGACTGACCTAACGACAGGGCTTTCTGAGCCAGTGGCAGTGCATCCGTGTATTTGCCCATCCTGGCTAGAATCTGAGACTTAACGTACAGATTACGGTACGTTTCTTTCAGCGTTATTGACTTCTCGATCCAACTCAGCGCCTGATCCAGGTTCCGGCCCTTCGAAAGATTGTAGCTGGCAGCAGCCTGCAATACGCCCGCATCGTCGGGTTTTTCGGCGACTGCCTTATCGACATTCGCGGCTGAGTTGGCGTTGACATCAACTCTCAGATCGGCACTTGCCTTCACATCGGCCCACAGGATGTTCAGTTTGGCAGTGCTGTCGGTCAGGTCGCTGAAACCAATAGTAAAGGTTTCCAATTTCTCACTGCTAGCCGTTGGTTTGAGCTGAACCCGTAAAACGTCTTCCTCGGGTTTGTAGGTTTGCTCGGTAACCGCCTTGTTACTGTTAAAAATTAATGTCCAGTCACTTTTTTCGGGAATTGACATGATCGCATAGGTTCCGGCGGGCAAGGGTTTTCCATTGATCATTACATCCGTCGACGTTGTGAAAGCAGTTGCCCCGTTCGCTCCTGTTCGCCAGACTTTGCCCGTCGGTACGTAGGCATCCGTAAAGGGTGTGCGACCTTTCAGGCTCGGGCGCGAATAGTTGATGGTAATGTCGGTGGTACCAATGGTTTGGCTTATCGTGGCTCCTGGGCTGGGTGATGGCAATTTAATCTGGGCAGTGGCTAATTGTGCTACTAAGCAAAGTGTAGCGGCTGTAACTGAAAGTTTGCGCATGATAGTCTATAGGGTATTACAAAAATCGGGTCCAAATTGCAGCTTTTTACGCACAAAAACCAACTAATGCATCGTTACCCCCTACTTAAGTTACTACGACAGCATAAGCCCACCGACCCTACCGAGCAAGCTATGACACAGGAGACCATTGCATTTGTTGAAGCAAATGCTGCCTGTTTTGAACGCTCGCTACTTAGTGGGCACGTAACCGGATCAGCCTGGATTGTTAGCCCTGATTGTCAGAAAACCGTATTGATTCATCATAAAAAGCTTGATCGCTGGTTTCAGCCGGGTGGTCATGCCGATGGCAATCCTGATATCACAGGTGTTGCATTTCGTGAGGCAGAAGAAGAGACTGGGCTAAAAACATTACAATTTGTTAATGCCGACATATTCGACGTTGATGTTCACATTATTCCAGCTCGTGGTGATGTACCGGAACATCTTCATTATGACATCCGATTTTTACTCGAAGCCGACCCTACAGAACCATTCGTACTAACCGATGAAGTCAACGCCGTTCAATGGCTCACGATAGCTGCCGTAAAGGCGTTAACTGATTCAGAGTCAGTGCTTAGAATGGTAAGAAAATTAACCAATAATTAATAATGTATACTCATTGCCGATTGTTCTTATGGTTGTAAATGGCATTTCGATGACTAAAAATGAGAATAGCTATGAAAACTGTAGGAATAACACTTTGGGGAGTCTTTGGGCTGCTTTTGGTAGCGCCAGCTTTTTCGCAAAACCGGGCTGAGGTTTATAACGATCCGACCTATTCTACGCACAATTATAAGCACCCGAATAAAGCAATAGAGGCTCAGCGTGTAGAAGCTAGCATCGGTACAAATGTGCCAGCTGCTACGAGTACCGACCGAATACTGGCTGACTATAAACCACAGATACACTCCAACTATGCCAGTGGAAGCATAACCGTCGACTATAAGTCGCCACGGAACACAGGCGACTGGAATTATAAGACCCAGCAATCGGTGCATTCGCAAACGACCACACATCGAGTAGGGAATGCGAGACACCGGTCGAATGCGAAAGTCGCTTAACTTTTTAAATCAGGTTTGATCCTCAAGGCTAGCCTTACAAGTTAGTCTTGAGGCTTTTTATTGAATAATAAGTAGAATTTATACGAAAAAATTACCAATTGGCTCAGGCTAAGTAAAATTGCCAAAATGGAAAATTATTGCTGGTTTTTGGTACAAATGCATGGAAAGTGTATGGAATAAAGCAAAATTTGAAGAATCAAGGCAAAAAATGATAAAAACTATAAATATAGTAGTGGTTTTTATTGTTTTGATAGTATTGGAAAAGGAATAGTTTTGCTGTACAACAAAACCACAGAAAGAGCTATGAAAATTGGATTCATATTATTAACGGGTTTGGGTTTGCTGGCTTTAGCCGGACAAACACACGCACAAAATGATCGAAAGCTACGCAACGATCCAACGTATTCTACCCACAATTATAAGCACCCGAATAAAGCAGCTACAGCCCGTCGTTGGGAAGAAAAAACGGGCGTTGCCGTTCAACAACCGGCACCGAGCGATGTTCGAGTGGCTGATTATAAAAAGGGATTACCAAATGCAGAGCCAGCAGGAGGAATTACTGTTGATCATACGCCTTCGGTGACCTTGGCTGAGCGTAATTATAAAATTCAGCGCGTGGGTGAGCCAGCTAGTTCGGAAGGACTCGTTAGGCAACGTAAACGCAAGACCGATAGCACCTCTGTTATCGGGAATGACTAAACTAAAAGAAGCGTGGGTAGGTAGCAGCCCACGCTTCTTTTAGTTTGTTGCAGACAGTCGCTTGTTATAAAGTGAAAAATTGTCATCATCAAAGCAGACAAAAACAATGTCCTGAAGAGTCGTTGGCTGTTTCAGAAACTGGCGAACCGATGTTATAGCTATATCGGCTGCGTCGTCTTTAGGGTAGCCAAAGATTCCGGTGCTAATGTTAGGGAACGCAATACTAACCAGGCCGTTTTCTGTCGCAATTTCGAGCGAACGGCGGTAGCAGCTTGCCAATAGGTCGGGTTCGCCGTGTGTGCCCCCGCGCCAGACTGGCCCTACCGTATGAATTACGTAGCTGGCGGGTAGTCGATAGCCTTTGGTCATCTTGGCGTCGCCCGTTTTGCAGCCGTGAAGAGTGCGACATTCGGCCAGTAACTCCGGGCCAGCCGCGCGATGAATCGCCCCATCAACACCTCCACCTCCCAGTAAACTTTCGTTGGCTGCGTTCACAATTGTATCAACTGCCTGCTTGGTGATGTCGCCCTGAATAATCCGGATTGTTGCCATTGTCTGGTTTATGGTATCGATTTTGGACGTACAGTCATCGTATCTGCTCCGATGGCAAAACCATATACCACAAACCGATCTACTGTTTTATGACCTTCATTGTTCGTTTCTTATCGCCCGAAACGAGGGTCATGAAATATAACCCAGCCGATAAGTTTAAGTTTGGCAGAACAAAAGCGGCCAGACCACTTGAGGTGAAGCTATTTTGCCAGATGATACGACCTGTCAGGTCAATAAGCGTAGCATTGAGCGGCACATTGGCCTCAATTTCGCCCCATTGAATGGCTAGTGGCTCGGCTTCACTAAACGGATTTGGGTAAACCAATAATTGACTGTAGACATCAGCAATTGTCGAGGCTCGTTCAAAATTCGGGATGCCATACCCCAGCATGTCGTCAGGAGTTGTGTATTGACTGCCTGAACGACGCAAACTTGCGGTTACCTGAGAGGCAGTCAGGCGGGGATGCGATTGCCAGAAAGAGGCTGCTAAACCAGCAATGAGTGGTGTCGCAAATGAGGTGCCGTTGCCCGATGCAACAGTCCCGCTGGGATAACCGACAATGGTGCCCTGACCTCGGGCGGCTAAATCCGGCTTTACACGACCGTCGGCAGACGGACCAAACGAACTAAAGGATGCCCGCTGACCGGTTTGAGTGACCGCGCCAATGGTCAAAACCGAAACCGCATCGGATGGCGCTGTCAGATAGTGCCAGGAGTTACTCCCTTCATTACCTGCCGCTACCACAACAACCATTCCTGTGGCCGTGGCAATCTGAGCAGCACGGGTTGAGAGCGCCGTTTTGCCATCCATATTCTGATAGGTATAGTTGGTCGATACATCGTCGAACTCGCTATAGCCTAATGATGAACTAATTACATCGACTCCGGCACTATCGGCATACTCAGCACCGAACAGCCAGTTAGCCTCTTCAATGCGACTTTCGGAATTAGCATCTTCAGTGCGTAATAAGATAAAGGACGCTTTATAGGCCGTTCCGTAAAGTTGGCCATCGGCAGTAGCTGCAATGGCAGACAGGCAGGAAAGGCCATGCGAATCGTCTTCATACACGCTGGTTTCTTTCCTGACAAAATCATAGGTCGCTAACACCCGCTTTTCATCGAACAGAGGTTTTAGAAAAGTCAGCCGGTTCGCATTCTGAAAGCCAGCGTCCAATACACCAATCAGCATACCTTCGCCATGATAGCCCTGCTGGTGCATTTTGTCGGCACCAAGCTGCTCAATCTGGGCCTGTGAACTACCATAATTCAACGGTTGAACTTCACCAAATTTTGAGAATTGATTCGCCGTGCTCACCGTTGTTTCGGCACTAACACGGGCATTGGTCAGTGAACGGCCGAATTCCAGCCCTTTCACAAATGATAATTTCTGAATCGTGGCGATTGTTGCATCGTTTGCTTCGACCAGTACGGCATTGAGCCAGCGAGAGGGAAACCAGATTTTAGCGCCTGTTTGCTGAAGTTGCGTCAGGTAAGTCGGATTGACCGGCAAATCGCGTTCCAGAATCGAAATATTCTGTTTTTGCCTGCGAAGAATGGACCGTTGCGACAGAAACTGGTCTGGCTTATTCACACTGTAAGGCGAGTTGGCCTTATCGCGCAACAGAACCAGGTATTTACGGGTTGTCTGGCCAAAGCTGTTGAACTGGACTACAATAAACAGCAGCAGCAACAAGCTTGCTCTATTCTTTGCCATACTGTTGGATGCGGTAAATTTGTCGGATGCCATAGTCAATCTGATATTTCCCTATACAGCCAGGACTCGATGAGCAGAATTGTAGTTGGGTGCGTTCTTTATATATCAAGCCTACCTGTCGCGCATAGACTTCCAGCCGTTTATCCTGCGATACAAGTGTTGAATCGTTTTGAGCAATTACCGTTATGGTTTCATCATACTGTTTATCGGAAACGCGATAAGGTTGCCTGCTATTGCGTAACTGATAATCATCATTTCCAGCCGAATTAAGGCGATTTCCATCCCATGTCAACTGATCGCTGACTGGAAATAGTAATTTAACAAAATCCAGACCATTTTCGGTACGAATGGCTTCATTATTGACTAATCGGGTTGACCAAACCGAATCGGCCTGCCAGGGTTGACTGACGGTTGATCGACGATAGCGCATCAGCCGAAAGGACTTGTTTCCCGTTACGTCTAGATAGGAGTCGCCAACAACTTCTTTTAGCTGGTATGTCCGCTGAACAGGGGCTGCATTCAGCGAATAGTGTTGTTCAGTTATGTCGTAAATAGCAAACTGTCCCGATTCAAGCGGAAAGTAATCGTAACCCGCCGAAACAGGTTCTAGTTGAGACGGCAGGCAACCATTGATCAGAAAAAGAAAGCCTATCGAAAGAATTATACTGTAACTACGTAGGTGCATAAAGTCAACAAAGAAATAGATCTTCGAAGGTAATGCGTAGATACGAAGCAGGCAAGAGGCCAGCAAAAAGAGCCGTTGCTGGTAAGATCAACTCAGAAGATGCGGCTCCAGGCAAAACGGATGATGAGTAGAAGGGCGATGAAACCAATTACCACATAGGTAAACGGAACATACGTAACGGCATAAATACGGGTGCGATCGATGATCCACAAAATGCCCATTACGGCAGCAATGAGCGTCAGGATGCTGGATAGCCTGCCAAATGCCGGAATGTAATTGAACGGAATTTTACGCCGAATGAGTAGTAATGTAATCCCCATCGTCAGAATCGGTAATGCCTGAATGGCCAGGTGCATATCCCAAATGCTTTGGCGTTCAAACAGGAATAAATAAATGTTGAGCGTTAAGGCAAAAATCCCCGGAATACAGGCAAGATAAACCAGTATGGCATAGGCGTAGCGCCATTTCCAGATTTCTTCCGCTGTTTCGCCCGACCAGACATTGACCAGAAAAGTGATAGCGGGCACCGCCATCAGAAGCAAAAAAAGGAACGTTGGTTGGCCCGAAATGGCCTCAAAAACGTCTCGGAGTGTCATGGTGAGTAACGTAATGGGGCAATGTACAAGAAATTATGGATAATGAACAACTGGTAACCGCAAATCAAATCAGAGTGACTATCTGAAAATTGAGATCCTGGTATCCATCGTTCATTATCCATTATTCCACCCTTTCCGCTAATTTATCACTTTGTGAATTCGCCGTCTACATTTCGCCAGATACCGAGCGGATTGGCGTTCTGTAAGGCCAGTGGCAACAACGCATCCGGAAAGCTCTGGTACGTGAACGGACGTACGAATCGTAGAATGGCGGCTGTTCCAACCGATGTACTGCGACCACCGTCAGTCGTGGCCGGGAATGGGCCTCCGTGAGTCATAGCCTCGCTAACTTCTACCCCTGTTGGAAAGCCACCAAAAAGCACTCGTCCGGCTTTGGCCTGTAATAGAGAAACCCAATCGAATGCCGACTGCCCAAGCTCATCGGTCGTAGCATAAAGTGTTGCCGTTAGCTGACCTTCGAGCGTTTGCAGACATTCGGCTAGTTCCGCTTCGGTTTGGCAAATGACAATGAGGGAAGTAGGGCCAAAAATTTCGTCGCTCAAGGTTGGGCTGCACAGAAAAATCGGTGCCGTTGTCGATAGCACAGCCGGTCGGCCTTCGGTACGGCTATCTTCTGAGGCTGTTTCCGATTCAGCCAGAACATGCACGCCGGGTATGATTCGGTTGTGCTGTACCCCTTTCTGATAATTTTGGCAAATACCCGCATTCAGCATCGTTGCTGGTGCTGATGACCGTATTTTTTCGGCGACAGTATCCAGAAAAACGGTTGACTGGGGAGAATCGAGCAGGAATACCAGACCGGGGTTCGTACAGAACTGACCAACTCCAAGCGTCACCGATGCGGCCAGCCCTTCGGCGACTTTCGTGGCATTTTCCTGAATGGCTCCCGGCAAAACGACAACTGGATTGACGGCACTCATTTCCGCATAAACCGGTATTGGTTCCGCCCGTTCCTGTGCTATTCGCTGCAATGCCAGACCACCTCCCCGAGAGCCGGTAAAGCCAACAGCTTTAACCGCCGGATGGGCTACTAACTGTTGAGCAACTTCGTTATCGGCATGAAGGAGCGAAAAAACACCGTCGGGCATTCCGGATTTCTCGGCCGCCGTTGCAATGGCCTGACCGACCAGCGAAGAGGTTCCGGGGTGCGAGGGATGGGCTTTGAAAATAACCGGACAACCCGATGCCAGCGCTGAAGCCGTATCGCCACCCGCTACCGAAAACGCCAGGGGGAAATTGCTGGCGCCAAATACTACTACCGGCCCCAGCGGAACCAGCATTCGGCGCAAATCGGGGCGGGGAAGTGGCTGGCGATCGGGGAGGGCCGGGTTAATGCGGGCATCCACCCATGAGCCTTCGCGAACGAGTTTGGCAAACATCCGGAGCTGACCGGTAGTACGGCCGCGTTCGCCCGTCAATCGGCCGGTGGGTAATCCGCTTTCAAGAACAGCACGCTCAATCAGCGTATCCCCCAGCGCTTCTAGTTCCGTAGCTATGGCCTCCAGAAAATCGGCACGTTGGTTCGGATGGAGTTGTTTATAACCAGCAAACGCCGAAGCTGCTTTTTCAACGGCATGATTGGCCTGTTCGCTGGAAACGTTCGTGAATTCATCGGTTAATTGCTCATGAGTTGAGGGAGCAAAGGCTTTGAATAAGTCGCCTTCACCGGCAACGGCTTCATGGCCAATGAAATTAGCCGTAGGTTGATATTGGAATGTTGACATTGTTCGGAGTAAGTTGGTCAAAAGTAGCGTCTAAGCGCTGGATTTCGTTCGTAGTCAAGAGTGATGGCTTTCGATAAGCTCTAAAAATAATCGTGCAGCGGGTTCAATCAGGTTGTCATTGAAATCATAATCGTCATTGTGTAAAGCGGGTGTGTTTTCGCCCGCGCCGATGCCAAACATCGCTCCCTTGTATTTCTGGGTAAACAGGCCAAAATCTTCACCCCATTTGAACGGCTCCTGTTTTTCAATAAATGCATAGCCTAATTTCAGGGCGCTGCTTTTCACCTGCTCAAAGGCATCTGGATGGTTTTGATTGGCAAAAAACGCTTCCGTATAAGCTGTTTCAATAGTAATGCCAGTGCCTTCGCAAAGGTTCGATAAAGTTGTTAATAACTGATTGGTTAAAGCCTCCATTCGCTCATTGTTCCGGGTTCTGAGCGTTAAATGAACTTCCCCGTACCCTGCCGAGATGCCATATGATTTTTCGCCAAGTGTCGTGTAAATGGGCGTTAAAAGCGCGAAGTCGTCTGAGTTTGGATCGGTGTTTTCCAGCTCTTTGCTTGTCAGCGTAAAATAAGCCATCAAATAGGCAGGATTGATGCCTTTTTCGGGCTCGGCCGAATGAGAAACTTTCCCGTTAAATGTCACGATCAGGCTTTTGACGGCCGGTGTAAAATCGCCCGGTTTACAGACAATTATCCCTTGTTTGTAGCCGGGTAAATTGTGCAAAGCATACACACGGTCGGGGCGAATAGCGGCAAAATTAGGGTCATTCAATACGGCTTCGGCACCTTTCCCGTTCTCTTCGGCCGGTTGAAAGAGAAGATATACCCGGCCTTTCTGTATGGGTTTATCGGCTAAATGAGAAGCCAGACGGGCTAAAATGGCCGTATGACCGTCGTGACCACATTTATGAGAAACACCTTCATGCTGCGATTTATAGTCGAATTCATTCACCTCCCGAATCGGCAAGGCGTCAATATCGGCTCTGATCAGGGTTACCGGACCATTCGGGTCTTCTCCGTATTGAAGAAGCAGGCCAGTGGTCCCTACTTTCGTTAGGTTAACGGGAGTAAACCGGCTGACAAAAGCCGCAATTCGTTCCTGTGTGCCAAACTCTTGGCAGGAGATTTCGGGAAAACGATGAAGTTCTCGTCTGAAATCAACAAAAATATCGGGATTCTCAACTGGCATAGGCAACGGAAGATCGGAAAATGAATGTAGCTCCGACAGAACTGTCAGAGCTACAGGAACAAATCCTAGGGCTAAACCATTGCGCCAACGCGCTCCAGAAGAGCTTTCGTTTTACGGATTCCTTCGTATTCGTCTACCTTATCGCCTTCATACTCAATTCCGGCAATGCCTTTAAAACCGCTATCTTTTACGATTTTCAGGATCCGGTTGTAATCGGTTTCTACACAATTGCCGTTATCATCGAATGTATAGGTCTTTGCCGATACACCTTTGGCAAACGGTAGCAACTCCTGCGTACCCTGGTAGCGGTCATATTCTTCCGAACAGGTATGATTTTCGCCACGTTTGATACAGAAATTGCCAAAATCAGGCAGTGTTCCGACATTTTTCATGTTCACCTGCTTCATCACGCCCGAGAGCCATTTGCCATTCGACGAATAACCCCCGTGATTTTCGACAATGACGTTGATGTTCATCGTTTTGGCAAATTCACCCAGTTTGCTAAGCCCTTCGACGGCTGCTTTGGAAACCTCCTCGGCAGTGCCATTCCCCGCTGCATTGACCCGAATGGTTTTACAGCCCAGATACTTGGCACACTCCACCCAGCGGTGGTGATTTTCGACCGCTTTGGTACGTTCTGCTGCGTCAGTAGCTCCCAGATGCCCCTCGCCATCAATCATAATGAGGTGATTGGAAATACCATTGTCTTTGCAGCGGGTCAGCAGGTCGTTCAGGTAAGTTTTATCCTGTGCTTTATCCTTAAAAAACTGGTTTACATACTCAACAATGCTAATGTCGAACTCTTTGCGGGCAATTCCCGGAAAATCCAGATTCGTGATCTTTTTAGCGAACAGGGCTTTATGGAGCGACCACTCGGCCAGCGAGATGTCGAAAAACATCTTTTTTCTGTTGATTTCGGCAAAGGCAGCGGGCGTAATAGTCAAAGCCGCCAGTGATCCGGCAGCTTGCTTTAAGAACGAACGACGATTCGTGTTCATAACGGAACGGGTTTGGTAAATGAGTTTTCGTGAACAAAAGACAGCTATCCCTGCCAAAAAACCAAGCGAGATTGCGGGACAGCATAGAGGAAAAGTAGACTTATCAGCATAGCTACCTTCACAAGGGTTGTTTTCTTTGTAATTTGCACCATTCGACTACTCTATTACCCGATGATTTCTTTCGATACCATTCGTGAAGCTCACGACAGAATCCGTCCCTATATTCACCGTACTGCTGTTTTAACGAACCATACGATAAACGACCGGGCCGGAGCCGACCTGTTTTTCAAGTGTGAAAATTTTCAGAAAATAGGCGCCTTCAAAGCGCGGGGTGGCTTGAACGCCGTCTTACAGGTAGCTGAAAATAAAGAAGGAGCGGCCATTACAACGCACTCATCGGGCAATCATGCTCAGGCAGTCGCCTTTGCGGCTCGGCAGGTAGGATTACCGGCTTATATTGTAATGCCGCGAACGGCCCCACAGGTCAAAAAAGAGGCTGTCAGAGGGTATGGTGCTGAAATTATCGAGTGCGAACCTACGCTCGATGCCCGCGAAGCTGGAGTGCGTGAGGTTATGGAACGAACCGGAGCCGTGCTCGTACATCCCTTCGACGACGACCGGGTGATTGCAGGACAGGCCACGGCTACTAAAGAGCTACTGGAGGATTTTGGCTTAGAAAAAACATTTGACACCATTCTGGCTCCGGTGGGTGGGGGAGGGCTACTCAGCGGTACGTCGCTCGCTACCCATTTTATGTCGCCGACAACCCGCGTTATTGCAGGAGAACCTGAAGGGGCAGCCGATGCCGTGCTGTCGTTCCGGTCTGGCCGCGTCGAAAAAGCGCCCTATATCAACACCATAGCCGATGGATTGATGACCACCCTCAGTGAGCGAACGCTGGGGATTATTCGTGAACACGTCACCGAAATTCTGACGGTATCGGATGCCGAAATTATTGCAGCCATGCGACTGGTGTGGGAACGGATGAAAATTGTAATCGAGCCGTCGTGTGCGGTGCCACTGGCAGCCGTGCTCAAACACAAGGATCAATTTGCAGGTCAAAAAATTGGTATCATTTTAACCGGTGGAAACGTCGATTTAGGCAAGCTGCCGTTTTGAACAGCAGAGAGTTTGTGATTAAAGATTTTGATTGACAGCCGTTCTTTTATGGCACTAAATCAGGCAAAAAGAGGTGCCAAGGTTTACCCATTACTCTAAATGTAACGGTGGCACCTCTTTTTGCCTGATTTAACGAAAAGCATAGCGTCAATCGAAACAAGTTCTGGTCGGCCAACTGACCTGAAAAGTGTTGTTACCATTTCTGGTTTACAACTAGTCAGCAGACTTCTCTACCGGGTTGGCTTTGCCCGAAGTTGATCTGGTTTTCTGCGCTATGGCAAATAAAAAGTAAGAGAGCGAAAAATATTGAGGTTTGGTCTATTGTTTAAAGGGACTATGGCCAAATTACTTGGCTGCTAAACGGGCTCCTTGTTCGGTGGAGTGGCTATGCTTAGGGCCAGTAAATAAAATTCAGGCTAACCGGCGCAGAATCAGTGCCTATGCTACCGACCTGCCGCAAGTAGTTAACTTTTTCCTGATTTCTTTTCTGCCATTCCGCCTTTTTTCTCGTACCTTTACATCCCGTAACGACCTAAACAGGTTTCAATCATGGCGGCTACGGGACCAAAATCCGCGAAATATATTTTTGTTACGGGCGGGGTAACTTCATCACTTGGCAAAGGCATCATTGCCTCTTCACTGGCCAAACTTCTTCAATCACGGGGGCTTACGGTAACGATCCAGAAATTCGATCCTTACATCAATATTGACCCCGGCACGCTGAATCCATACGAACATGGCGAATGCTATGTCACCGACGACGGGGCTGAAACAGACCTTGACCTCGGCCACTACGAGCGGTTTCTCAATCGTCCAACATCGCAGGCAAATAACATCACCACCGGGCGAATCTACAATAACGTGATTACCCGCGAACGGCGGGGTGATTTCCTGGGGAAAACGGTTCAGGTAGTGCCACACATCACCGACGAAATCAAGCGCAACATTAAGTTATTGGGCGAAACAGGTGAGTACGACATCGTAATTACTGAAATTGGGGGTTGTGTGGGCGACATCGAATCGTTGCCTTTTGTAGAAGCTGTCCGGCAGTTGAAGTTCGAACTGGGCGAAAAAGATACACTCGTTATTCACCTGACGCTGGTGCCTTATCTGCAATCGGCGGGCGAACTGAAAACAAAGCCAACGCAGCACTCAGTCCGGATGCTGCTCGAAAACGGGGTTCAGCCCGACATCATTGCCTGCCGCACCGAACACCCACTTCCTCAGGATATTCGCCGGAAAATTGCGCAATTCTGTAATGTGCAGGTTAGCTCAGTCATTGAAGCGATTGATGCCGAAACGATCTACGATGTGCCGCTGCTGATGCAAAAGGAACGGCTGGATCAGCGTGCGTTGTATATGCTTGATCTGTATAACGACAAAGACGCGGATCTGGATGCCTGGAAGGCTTTTCTGGGACGGCTAAAAAATCCGGGTGATACCATAAAGATTGGTCTGGTTGGGAAGTATGTAGAATTGCATGATGCCTACAAATCAATTGCTGAATCGTTTATTCATGCCGGAGCGTCGAATGAGTGTAAGGTTCAACTGGAGTGGATTCAGTCAGAGACGCTGGTCGATGAGCATCATTGTGCTGAAACATTGCGCCATTTAGATGGTGTACTGGTTGCCCCTGGTTTTGGGGAGCGGGGTATCGATGGTAAAATCAATGCCGTACGGTTTGTTCGCGAGAACAATATTCCATTCCTCGGTATTTGCCTGGGAATGCAAATGGCCGTTATTGAGTACGCCCGTAATGTGATGGGTATCGAAGATGCCCATTCGACCGAAATGGAACCGCATACGAAACACCCGGTTATCAGCATGATGGAAGAGCAGAAAACCATCACCGACAAAGGGGGAACGATGCGTTTGGGCGCATACACCTGCAAACTGAAGCGCGATTCACTGGCTCACCAGATCTATGGAAAAACGCAGATCAGCGAACGGCACCGCCATCGCTATGAGTTCAATAACGATTACCTGGATCGATTCGAGAAGGCAGGACTTCGGCCAACAGGGATCAATCCTGATACGGGACTGGTCGAAATTGTTGAGCTAAATAGTCATCCCTGGTTTGTGGGCGTACAATTCCATCCGGAGCTAAAAAGCACGGTCATGAATCCACATCCGCTGTTTGTCCAGTTTGTTAAGGCCGCCCTTGCATACAACCAGCAGAAACGCCTTACGCCCGCTCCTGTAGAAACCGCTGAGGTGGTTGATTAACCCGGCAGATTGGCGTAATTTTGCCGAAAATAGTTTTCAATCTTCGGTTTTTAGTTTTCAGTCTGATTTTCCTGACTTTTTAACTAAAAACTGAAGACTGAAAACTGAAAACTTAGAAAATGGATCGTAATCAAATTATTGGCATTGTCCTGATTCTGGCGATGCTGGTCGGTTATCAGCTTCTGGTACCGAAACCCGCGCCCGAGAAGCAGGCTGCCCAAAAAACGCAGACAACAAAACCAACAACTGGATCGGGCGTCGCTACTACCAACAACAAAGCCGAACGTAGCCCGGCAGAACTAACCCTCGATTCGGCCGCAGCCAAGGCTCAATTTGGCGACTTCGCCACAGTAGCAACTGGCGAAACCCGCGATATTGTCGTTGAAAACAAAGACATTAAAGTAACCTTCACTACGCAGGGCGGACGGGTAAAAGAGGTTATTCTTAAAAATTACAAAACGTACGAACAGAAGCCCCTGGTTCTGGTCGACGATGAGAGCAGCAAAACAGTTCTGGAACTGCCAACGAACCGGGGTAAAGTAGATGTACACAAGCTTTATTTCCAGACGACAGCACAAAGTGGTACCGTAATCGGACAGCCCCAACAAATCGTTTTTCGGGCTGAAGTAGCTCCTGGGCAATCGGTAGAGCAGGTCTATACCGTGCCTGCTGAAGGGTATGTACTGGATTATGATCTGAAACTGAACGGTCTGGCCAATACGGTTACGAACGATAACATCCGGTTCTTTTGGGAGGACAAGATGCGTCAGTACGAAAACGATTTGTCGAACAACCGTCGGGCGGCTACGATCGATTACCTCACTGCCGATGAAAACTTCGAGAAACTGACAGAGGGAGAAAGTAATCAGGAAGTTACAGTGGAAGAGCCCATTCAGTGGTTTACCATCAAACACAAGTACTTTCTGGCGGGTTTTGTGGCTAAGAACAGCCCGATGCCCAAAGCAGAATTCAAAGCCCTGGTCGATCCGGCCGATAGCAGTGTCGTAAAAACGGCGGTGGCTAACGTCACGCTGCCTATGGCTGATGTGAAGGCTGGTAAAGGACAGTACAAGTTTTACTATGGCCCTAACGATTTTCAGTTGCTGGGCAATGTAGCCCCTGAGTTCGACCAGAACGTTTACCTGGGTTATTCGATTCTGAAGCCAATCAACAAATACTTCTTTGTTCCGGTCTTTAACTTACTGGAGAAATTTATCTCGAATTATGGCCTGCTGATTATCGCGCTGGTCGTGTTTGTGAAGTTGGTGTTGACTCCGTTGACTTACAAGTCGTATGTCAGTATGGCAAAAATGCGGGTTCTGGGTCCGGAAATCAACGAGATCAAGGAGCGCGTTGGCGACGATATGGCCAAGCAACAGTCAGAACAAATGAAATTGTATCAGGAAGTGGGAGTAAGCCCGCTAAATGGCTGTATTCCAGTGCTGGCCACAATGCCGATTTTATTCGCCCTGTTCATGCTCTTCCCGAACCTGATTGAGCTACGCCAGAAACCGTTTCTTTGGGCCAGTGACTTGTCGACTTACGATGCGTTCATCACCTTCCCGACGATTCCATTTATTGGTGGCCACCTCAGCCTGTTTACCGTGCTGATGACGGCCTCGTCGATTGCCTACGCCTATTACAACAACCAGACCACGCCAACCCAGCCAGGCCCTGTAAACATGAAAGCGTTGAGTTATATTTTCCCGCTGATGTTTATGTTTGTGCTGAACTCGTATCCGGCCGGTCTGACGTTCTATTATTTTGTTTCGAACGTGGTTACGATTACGCAGCAACAACTCATTCGCCGGTTTGTGGATGAGGACAAAATTAAAGCAGTGCTGGACGAGAATCGCCGGAAAAATGCAGCTGGGCAGGGCAAGAAGCCGGGCGGTTTCCAGGCCCTTCTGCAAAAGCAACTTGCCTCTGCCGAAGAAGCCCGCAAACAGGCTGAAGAAGCACAACGGAAAGCAAAACAGAAGAAATAAAGTTTACGCTATTCGCAGTTTATGGCATTGAGCACGCTGCCCATTAACGAGCTATTTGAAAAGTGTATACTGAATACCCAACAAAAGCAACGCCCACGCGTTGCTTTTGTGCATTAACCCTGATAAACAACATGAATGGTAGGTTAAGTTGGCTTACATTGGCGGCAGTTAGTCTGCTTTGGCTTCTGAACATGCAGGTAGCTTTGGCTCAGGTTTCTCCCGATGCGTTGAAACGCTATAAAGCTGCTGTTCAGTTAGTACAGACCGGCAACTATGAGCGAGCTAAAACGGACCTGAATGCAATTATTCTGCGGGATGGCCCATTAGCGCCCTATGCTCATTACTACTATGCCGTTGCGGCATTCCGGCAAAAGAATTTCAATCAGGCCCGGTTGATGATTAAGCAGTTGATGACCCGGTATCCGGATTGGCATAAATTAGACGACGCCAACTACCTGTTCGCAGCAATTTGTATGGAAACAGGGCAGTTTGAAGATGCGCTGGAAGCCATCCAGGAAATAAAGAGCCCCACTTTGCGCGCTGACGTAACCAAGCTCGAACAGGCTTTTATCGCCCGAATCACGGATCTGAATCGACTGAAACAGTTGAATAAGGAATTCCCGGACGATCGAATCGTTGGCTTAACCTTAATTGATTTTATTCAGCGAACGGCGACGGATAAAGATGATCTGGAGTTGTCGGATCGACTGACAAACCGCTTTGGGGTTCCCGGAACTGTGGTTTCCCGAACAACGAGTACGACACCTGCGGCAACGTCGGCTACCAGCTCAACAACGGCTGTAACGCCCGTCCGAAACACTCGCTCGAAAGGGTATTATAATGTGGCGGTCATGTTTCCATTTCGGGTCGATGAATTCAATCCCGAAAAACGTCAACGTTCGAATCAATATGTATACGATCTGTATGACGGGATCAGGCTGGCAAAAGCCCGGTTACAGGATGAAGGCATCACGGTGAATCTGTTCGCTTATGATCTGGACAACGATGCCAATAAAGCGCTTGAACTGGTCAATAGCCCCGCGTTTGCGCAAACTGACATGATTATTGGGCCGCTCTATGTGGAGCCAAACCGCATTGTATCCGCTTATGCCAATCAGAATAACATACTGTTGCTAAACCCTATTGCAACGAGTAGTGAGCTGGTGGCCAATCAGCCTATGTCCTTTTTGGTGCAGCCATCTCTGAATCAGCAGGCGCTAAAAGTTGCCGAGCAGGTACGTGCGCTAAATGGTTTGCGCCGGGCCGCTATTTATTTCGGTTCCTCACGACGGGATTCATTGCTGGCACTGGCCTATCAAAATGAATTGAAACGCCAGAGTTATCAAATTGTTGATTTTCGGAAATTAACCGGCTCGGCACAGACAATGGCCGACGCCATGCAACTTACGGGAACAACTACGCCATCGCGTTCGATGAGCACCGTTACCCCTGTTTCGCTGGGTCATGTATTTTTAGCCAGTAACAATGAAGAGGATGGTGCCCGGCTCATTGATGCCTTAAGCCGCCGTAAAGTAAGTGGACCACTGATTGCCACGGCCTCAGCTTTTGATTTCTATAGAAACTCGGCCTCTACATTCACCCGCCGGGATTTATACCTGCTTTATCCTGATTTCATCGACTCTGCGCGTGAGCCGGTTACCGAGTTTCAGGAGGAATACCTGGCAAAGCGGAACACTATTCCATCGGTGTTTGCCAGTGAGGGTTATGACATGATGCTGTTTTTTGGTCGTCAGCTGGCGAAAAACGGACCGCAGCTCCGTAACCGAAATACCCTGCGTTCTGATACCGACGACTATTTACTGTCAGGATTTGATTACACCCAAACCAATGAAAACCAGATCGTTCCAATCGTGAAATATGCCGATGGGCGGTTTATAAAAGTGAAAGAGTAACAAATTGAACGTGCATTTCCCATCAAGCGGATTTCGCTCTTTCACCAATTCACTCATTCACTCTTTTAATTATGACAACAAGCGAAGAATTATTTGAGAAGGCGAAAACGCTGATACCGGGCGGGGTTAACTCACCCGTTCGGGCATTTCGGGCAGTCGGAGGCTCGCCCATCTTTATCAAATCGGCTAAAGGGCCTTATCTCTATGACGAAGACGGGCGACAGTACATCGAACTGATCAACTCATGGGGACCAATGATTCTGGGCCACGCGTTTGAACCCGTGGAAAAAGCCGTTCGGGATGCCATTCAGCATTCATTTTCGTTTGGCGCACCTACGCGCAAAGAGGTTGAAATGGCGGAACTGATTACCAGCATGGTCCCCTCCGTCGAGAAAGTGCGCATGGTTAATTCAGGCACAGAAGCCACCATGGCGGCAATCCGGGTTGCGCGTGGCTTTACCGGACGCGACAAGATCATTAAATTTGAAGGCTGCTATCATGGGCATGGCGATTCGTTCCTGATTGCTGCGGGAAGCGGAGCTATGACAATGGGCGTTCCCGATAGTCCCGGCGTAACGAAAGCAACGGCGGCCGACACACTGACTGCGCCATTTAACGATTTGGCGGCTGTAGAGAAATTACTGGACAACAATCATAATCAGGTTGCTGCTATTATTCTGGAGCCCGTTGTTGGGAATATGGGCTGTGTATTGCCAGAGCCTGGTTTTCTGGAGGGTGTTCGGTCACTATGCGATCAACACGGGGCATTGCTGATCTTTGATGAAGTAATGACCGGCTTCCGGCTGGCTAAAGGCGGTGCGCAGGAACGATTTGGTATTACGCCTGATCTGACAACAATGGGTAAAATCATTGGGGGTGGTATGCCCGTTGGAGCCTACGGTGGCCGTGCCGAAATTATGAATATAGTGTCGCCGGTAGGGCCCGTTTACCAGGCAGGTACGCTCTCCGGAAACCCCATTGCCATGTCGGCAGGGCTGGCTATGCTGCATCACCTGAACGATCACCCGGAGGTGTATACAAGACTGGAAGAAATCGGTACGGCACTGGTAACCGGTTTTCAGGCAGGGTTGCAGAAAGTTGGCCTGAATTATACGATCAACCACATTGGGTCGATGTTCACCCTGTTCATGACTGACCATGCTGTATCGAATTTTACGGAGGCAAAAACGTGTGATTTGCCGCTGTTCGGCCGGTATTTCCATGCCATGCTGAAGCGGGGTGTTTATCTGGCTCCCTCGCAGTTTGAAAGCCTGTTTTTATCCGTTGCGCTCACTGATGCTTTGGTCGCACAGATCATTCAGGCAAATGAAGAGAGTTTACAAGAGGCAATGAACGATTAACGGTGAAAGGCTGATGGATGAGTACTAGGACCGTGCCACGGTTTCTGATGATGCTCTTAATAGTGGCACGGTCTTAGTACTCATCCATCAGCATTCATCATTCTACCCATGCGATTCTCTATCATTATTCCTGTTTTCAATCGCCCCGACGAACTGCGTGAACTGTTGTTTAGTCTGACGAAACAGACCTATACAAATTTTGAAGTTATCGTTGTTGAAGATGGCTCCAGGGATAAAGCGGATGGCGTTGTAAGTGCCTTTGCCAATCAACTCGACATTCGCTACTTTTTTAAAGAAAATTCAGGGCAGGGCTTCACCAGAAATTACGGTTTTGAACGCGCTAAGGGCGATTATTTCGTCATTTTTGACTCGGATGCCCTGATTCCCCCACACTATTTTGCGGCCGTAAACCAGCGCCTTGAGTCCGGCTGGCTCGATGCATATGGTGGTCCGGATGCGGCTCACCCCGATTTTACGCCCATTCAGAAAGCGATAAGCTATTCCATGACGTCGCCTTTTACAACGGGCGGCATTCGAGGTAGTAAGAAGAATCTGGGGGGCACTTTTCATCCTCGAAGTTTCAACATGGGTTTGTCGAGAAAGGTCTGGGAAACGATCGGTGGGTATAAACTGAGCCGAATGGGCGAGGACATTGAGTTTGCTATCCGAATTATTGAGCGGGGCTTCAAGACCGGCCTAATTCCGGAGGCTTTCATCTACCACAAACGTCGAACGAATTTTGGACAGTTTTTTCGGCAGTTACGCTTTTTTGGTCGCGCGCGCATAAACATCTCGCGATACTACCCGAATGAGTTGAAACTCGTACATGCCATTCCGGCATTGTTTACCTTATTTGTATTTTCGATTCCGGTTTGGGCGATCATTAGCCCAATTCTATTTGGGCTGGCCGTCGGTGTATTGCTTCTAATTGCTTTCCTTATTTTGATTGATGCCACGCGGAAGGAGAAAAGCGTAAAAGTAGGCCTTTTGAGCGTGGAAGCGGCTTTTATACAGCTAACAGGCTATGGTATTGGGTTCATCAGCGAAGGATGGAAACGATTTTGGGAGCCTAAGGGCTTTAAAGAAACCGGAGCGACCATTGAGTATCCGTCATAGAGACAGATTTATCGAAATACTTATTACTTTGCAGGCTACAAATGTTAATCTACGCTTAACGAAAGCTTATTGCTTTACGTTATACGCATAACGTATTGACTCCTATATCCACTATGACCAAGCTTGCAAAACCACCCGGTCAAAAATTGGTTAAACGAATGAGCACACGCACCAAGGGGCTAATTGTTGCTCCGCTGGGCTTGTTGCTCTTTAGCGCAGGATTGTGCGTATTCACGATAGCGGCCGACGCAAAACACAACGGCGCTACCTTTCAGCAATGGTTCTTGTGGGGAGCCTACAGCCTGATTCTTATGAACGGAGGGCTATTGTTGTTTGGGCAGGCTGTTCGTTATCGGGCTCAGCTGGATTATCGCCGGTTTGTGCGTCGGGAACTCAAAAAACGAGACCGCGAATGGGAGCGATCCCGACCAAAACGGAAAACCTCGCCGAGTTAAGGCGAGGTTTTGTCTTATGTACTGGATAACAAGTTAATCGGATAAATAGGTATACCTTATTTGGCCAGATTATGCTGCTTTCTTCTCAGCGAATGATGCCTTGATCGCTTCAACGTCAACGTTTTTGATGACCGGCTTACGTAGCAGTTGTTTGATAGCGTTCGTCTTGTTATTCGCGATAGCGCGGTTCCGGCGGCCCTTACGCTTTAGTTCAGTTATTCCCATGACTATATCTTAGTTTACTTGTCGGTTCGAATTTTGAAGTGCAAAAGTACAGCTTTTTTAGTCAGAATTTACAGGATTAACGGATTTTTTGGTTATAATCCCTCTTTAGAAGTTCCAGGGGCTTAACAAACTGCCGAAGTTGTGTCGTTGACAAATGAGCCGCGCCGAATTCTGACTAGATTTTCTTCAGGGAATCCATTCGCAACCCATTACTACTACCACCAATTTTACAATCTTCTTCATCGGGTTCCTCTATCAGGCGGATTTTCTTGATACCTGTTCCTCATTTTAGAGTTGTTGACACTCCTTTCACTGTCACATCATTATTAATCGTTACCGAATCACTTTTGCTGAGGACAGTATCAGTTGCTGGTTTGCTTAACCTGGCAGTATACCGACAATGGTCAAGGAATTATTTCTATTTGATTGAAAAAAAATACTATAACTATTGATTTTCACATTTCTGAACTTATATCTTTGTGAGCGTTAACTTAGTGCGTTAAGTATTATGCAAAAAAACATCCGCTGGCTGATTGTTTGCCTCCTTTTTATTGCAACCGGGCTGAGTTTTCTGGATCGACAGGTACTGTCGATTGCTATTATCAAGATTCAGGAGGAGTTTCAGATTACGGATGTTCAATATGGCATGATCAATACCAGCTTCCTGATTAGCTATGCGATCATGTTTACGCTGGGCGGTTGGCTTATTGACAGGGTGGGTGGCAAAACGGGATTAGCGCTTTCGGTAGGGATTTGGTCCATTGCCAATAGTCTGCATGCTGTCATAAACAGTTTTTCTCAACTGGTAGCCTTTCGGTTTTTTCTGGGTGTGGGCGAAGGAGGTTGTTTTCCGGGAGCAGCCTGGACAGTTTATCGGTGGTTCGATAAAAAAGAGCGCGCGTTGGCCAATGGCATCGCTATTGGCGGATCGGCCATCGGAGCAGTAGTTGCTCCACCACTAACCATCTGGTTATCGGAGCATTACGGCTGGCGGGGTGGGTTTCTTATTCCTGGCCTGATAGGAATAGCCTGGGTAATTGCCTGGTTGTTAATACCCTGGAAGAAAGAAAATATGGCTTCTGGCACGGAAAGCGGGCCAACACAAGCCGATAAAGTGCCGTTTCTGACTTTGCTCAAAAAGCGCCCAACCTGGGTTTTCATTATCATTCGTTTCCTGCTCGACCCCGTCTTTTATTTTATGATGTTCTGGATTCCGAAATACCTTAGTTCGGTACGGAATGTGTCATTTGAAGAGATTGGTAAATTGTTCTGGATACCCTTTCTGGCATTGGGCGTTGCCAATGTACTGGGTGGCTGGTTTTCGGGGCAGCTCATCGCCCGAAATTTTTCGGTGAATAAAGCCCGCAAAACGGTCATGGGTATTGCCGCCTTGCTTACCCTCGCAGCACCGGCTATTGAATGGGTGTCATCGGTTGAAGTGGCGGTTGCCCTGATGTCGGTGTTTATGTTTGCCCACGGTTTCTGGATTACGAATTACATCACGTCCATCTCGGATATGTTCGGGCAGAAAGCTACCTCAACCGTTGTTGGTTTGTCGGGCACGGCGGGCGCTGTTTCGGGTTTACTGCTTAATCCGCTCATGGGAGCCATCATTCAGGAATACTCCTATCGTCCACTTTGGATCGCATCAGGATTACTTTATCCATTGGCTTTCATTTTATTGATTGTGCTGATCCCCAGCATTAAAAGCCTCTATTTAGGCGATAAACAGGAGGGATTACTACAGGATATCCCCGCGTCTGTTTAATAATCACCTTTTTTTCAACAATTGGTATACGAGAGGGGAGACTTGCTCATTTTTTAACTTAGTGCACTAACTGAATCTAATAAAGACACAAACTGAGTGTTATGGAGAATCACATACTAAATAGTGTTGCGCCGGTTCATGAAGCGGGTATTGTAAAACGAAAAAAGACACGTCCCCGAATTGGCGTGTTTGGTGTAGGCTATTTCAAATATTGGGGTCAGTTTGACGGATTATTAGACGATCTGTTGAAAAAACAGACCGTTTTTATTGAGAAAGTAGAATCGCTGAACTCGGTAGAAATCATAGATTTTGGGCTGGTCGACGATGTAACGAAAGCCTACGAGCTTGTTCCAAAACTCAATGCGGCAAATCTGGATCTGATTTTCTGTGATATGCTTACCTATGCTACGTCGAGCACGTTTGGCGTAATCATCAAAAGCATCGAAACACCGATTGTTCTGGTCGCCCTTCAGCCCGATAAAGCGATGGATTACAGTCATGCATCAACGTATCTGCAATTGTATAACGATGATATCTGTGCTTTGCCGGAGTTTGCTGGGGTAGCCGTTCGGATGGGCAAAAAAGTGCCGCAGATGATTATCGGAACGTTGTATGACGACCCCGCCGTCGATAGTGAACTCGAAGAATATTGCCGAATCGCGGCTGTTCTACATGATTTGAAAACGGCCAAAATCGGGCATATCGGTCATCCGATCGAAGCCATGCTCGATATGCACTCGGATTCGACGATGCTGACGGCTCATTTTGGCGCCCACATTGTTCAGTGCGAGGCTCATGAGATTGTTACGCAGTATCATCAGGCAACCGACGCGGAAATAGATGCCGTTAAAGAGCGTATTCTGGCTTTTTTTGATACGCCCGATCCGGTCTCCGACCCAATTTCCGAAAAACTAAGGGATTCCGATCTGCACATAGCTGCCCAGGCGGCTGTTGCACTGGAAAAATTCATTAAAGCCAAAAAGCTCGATGGATTAGCCTATTACTACGATGGCCCAGAAGGTAGCGATACGCGGGTCGTTATGTCGAATCTGATTGTCGGCAATTCACTACTCCAGGGTGCTGGGTTTCCCATGTGTGGTGAATCGGATTTGAAAACCTGTATTGCGATGCTCATCATGGAGCGGCTGGACATTGGAGGTAGCTTCGCCGAGTTCCATCCCGTCGATTTCAAGGAAGATTTTGTGCTGGTTGGGCATGATGGTCCCCACAATATCGCCATTGCCGAAGGTCAGCCAGTGTTGCGGAGCCTGAAAAAATACCACGGTAAGCCGGGTTTCGGCGCCGGTGTCGAATTTAAGATCAAAGAAGGACCGATTACGATGCTGAGCATCAACTCGACCTATGAGGGCAAAATGAAATTCATCATTGCTGAAGGCGAATCCATCGCAGGACCAATACCACCAACCGGTAATACCAACACGCGGGGTTTTTTCAAACCGGATGTCCGCACGTTCCTCAAACGATGGATCAAAGAAGGCCCAACGCACCATTTTGCCCTGGGCGTCGGCCACCATGCCGAAACGATTCAAAAGATTGCCGATTACCTGAAAATCGAATCAGTCATCATTGACGGATAAGATTGCCCTACCTCCTTAAACCCTTAATCTCTAACTTATGAACCATTTTTTATTCCATCGGCTACGGCTCCTGGTGATTGGGAGCATGTTGAGTGTTTTAGCCGTCGTACAGGTTGTGTCTGCTCAATCAACCAAAGGGTTGGTAAGTGGTAAAATCACGGCTGACGAAGACGGTGAAGCGTTGGTCGGAGCGACCATCACGGAAAAAGGAACCACAAACGGTACGACGACCGATACGAATGGTAGCTTTAAACTCAATGTATCGGGCAATGCAACGCTGGTTGTCAGCTTTATTGGCTATGCTCCACAGGAAATTGCCGTTACGAATGGCAACGGCCAACCGCGTTCGAGCATAAATGTCGCCCTAAAAACTGACCAGCAGCAATTGCAGGATGTGGTTGTGGTTGGTTATGGAACACAGCGCAAAAAAGATCTTACCGGCTCTATCGTCAACCTCACCAGTAAAGACCTGGTGCCGGTACCCTCAGCCACAAGCGTCGATCAGATGATGCAGGGAAAAGTGGCCGGTGTGCAAATCACGCAAACCTCGGGCGCGCCGGGGGGAAATGTCAACGTGATTGTTCGGGGTATCAGCTCCATTACGGGCGGTAACTCGCCCCTGTATGTGGTGGATGGATATGCCATTGGCACGGGCGGAGGAGGTTCCGATTTGAGTACTTTCAGTTCGAACTCCTATACGGCCAGTGGTATTGCCAATAGTAGCTCAACGAACCGCATCAACCCACTTAGCATCATTAATCCTGCTGATATTGAGTCGATTCAGGTGCTGAAGGATGCGTCGGCAACGGCCATATATGGCTCACGAGGTTCCAACGGCGTCATTATCATTACCACCAAACGGGGCAAGTTAGGCAAACCTACCATCAGCTTCGAACATTCGACCGGGGTTCAGGAATTGGCCAGGAAGATGAAGTTGTTAACACCTCGCCAATATGCTGAATTCGTCGCTGAAGGACGCGACAACGCCTGGGTGTTTGCGGGCGGGAAAGCGTCTGATCCGAATAATGTGCGCAGCACCGCTACCCAGGTCAAACCCGAATTCCGGAATCCGGGTCAGTTTGCTGACGAAGGCTATGGTACTGACTGGCAGGACGTCATTTTCCGAAAAGGGATGGTTCAGAATTACCAGCTGTCGGCCAGTGGCACCAGTAAGGATGTCAGTTATTACGTGTCGGGCGGCTATTTCAACCAGAAAGGCATCATCATCGGCTCTGACTTCAGCAAATTTACCCTGCGTACCAACATCGATGCCCAACTTAGCCAACGCCTGAAAATAGGCGCTTCGTTTTCTGGCGCACACTCGTACGGCGATTTTGCCCGTGCCGAAGGTCACCTGCAATTCCGGGGACTGATTTCGGCAGCGCTGGCAAGCGATCCAACTATTCCGGTGTATAATGCCGATGGAACACCTTATTCTGAGTTTTCCAGCCCAACGGGTATTCCGGTCGAAAATCCGGTGGTAATTGCCGCCGAGTTTTCGGATAAACGCAACAATACCAATGTGTTCACCAATAATTACCTGCAATTTGAACTGGCACCGGGACTTATTCTGAAAACATCGGTTGGCGTGAATTATTCCAACAATGTGACACGCTTATGGAAATCGTCGAAGGTAGGGTTGGCTACCAGTCGGACGGGGGCGGCTACAGCGGGTTCAACTGAAGTAAAAAGCCTGAACTGGCTGAACGAAAATACCCTGAATTATCGGCATAAGTTTGGCGGAAAACACGATATCGATGCCTTAGTAGGTTATACCATCCAGAAAAATTCGGATGAAATTTTGCAGGCTGGGGCAACTGGTTTTTCTACAGATTATGTACCTTTTCTGGCAGCCGGTACCGTCTCGACGGGTACGAATTACATCAGCGAATGGGCTATCATGTCGTGGCTGGCTCGGGTCAATTATACCTATGCCGGAAAGTACTTACTGACCGCAACCATTCGACAGGATGGCAGCTCGCGGTTCGGCGCAAAAAATCGCTGGGGCACGTTCCCGTCGATTTCAGCGGCTTACCGTTTGTCGGATGAGCCTTTTATGAAATCGGCCAGTTTTATCAGTGATCTGAAACTCAGAGCCAGTTTTGGGGTTTCGGGTAATAACCTGATCCCAAATTATGCCACTCAGGGATTGCTGGGCGTTGCTCGCACCGTATCGAACGGGCAGATCGTATCGGGGGTGGTGCCGAACAGTTTAGCGAATGACGAACTGACCTGGGAGCAATCCGTACAATCGAACGTCGGCATGGATTTGTCGCTGTTTCAGAACCGATTGTCGTTTACGGTCGATGCCTATCAGGCTTATAAGAAGAACCTGCTGCTGAACGTAACCTTGCCATCCGCTTCCGGCTTTAGCACGTCAGTTCAGAACATTGGCGAGGTCGAAAATAAGGGGATCGAGCTAACGGTTAACTCGCAGAACATCGGCAAAGGCCCATTTCAGTGGAATACCGATTTTAACATCAGCTGGAACCGCAATAAAGTGCTGGCGCTCAACTCCGAAGCGGCCCGAATCGTCACCTCCGATTATCAGGTCGCACAGGTTGGCTATCCGATTTCCAGCTTCCGACTCCTCAACATTTTGGGCGTTTTCCAGACTCCGGAGGAAATCAGCAAAAGCCCTATCCAGAATCCAAGAGTACAGCCGGGCGATTACAAATACCAGGATGCGGATGGCAATGGTACAATCAATACGTCGGATAAAACGATTGTGGGTAACCCCTGGCCTAAATTTACCTGGGGTCTCGGTAATCGCTTCAGTTTCAAGAATTTCGCGTTGAGCATTAGCCTGAATGGTACTTATGGCAATCAGATTTATTTCCAGGGTGGGGAAGTGTCTTTGAATGGAGCCGGGGTTCAGAATCAGTTAGCGTCGATGGCTGATCGCTGGAAGTCACCAGAAAATCCGGGTGCAGGCTTGTACAGCCGGGCTATTCGGAACGACTATGCCTTCGGCTTTAGCGCCGGAACGACCAAATACCTGTTCGACGGTTCGTTCACCCGCATTCGGGATGTTAATCTTTCCTACACATTCCCATCCACGGTCATTAGCAAATTGAAACTCCAGGCCTTATCTGTCTATGCCGATGTGACGAACCTCTACACCTTCACGAAATATCCGGGTTATGATCCGGAAGGCAGCACCGGGGGCGATAATCTGGCCAAGAGTGGCGTCGACTTTTTCTCGTATCCGAACCCACGGACCTATACCGTTGGCCTGCGCGTAACTTTTTAATCACTCCATTGATTAATTCTCCTTTTACTGCCATGAAAAAGCGAATATTGGCCATATTGTTTCTGACGGCCACTTTATCATCTTGCCAGGATTTTCTGAATCTGAAGCCAGCATACCAGATTAGTGATCAGAGTTTCTATCAGAATCAGAATGATTTTGAGACGGCCCTGGTCGGGGTTTATAGTACCTCACGGGAGCTATATAGAGGCAGTACGATTCAGTATATTGGCGAATTGTCGACCGATAACGCTGAAATTCAGTGGTCGTCGCCATCCGCCGATGAGATGCAAATGGACCAGAACGGGGTTACAGCAACCAATGCGTTTGTTCGATCGGTCTGGAATACATGCCTGTACACAATCTCGCAGTCGACCAACCTGTTGAACCGGATCGATGCGGTCAATTTCGATCAGACCGCCAAGAACCGGATTAAAGGCGAAGCACAGTTTCTGCGGGCGTTCAGCTATTTTTATCTGGTTCGTTTGTTTGGCAATGTGCCCATCACGACGCAAACCTTCAGCAGCCCGGCACAGGTAGCGGCCGCTGATTTAACGCTGAAGCCCAAAGAAGAGGTTTACAAATTGATTCTGGCCGATTTGACCAGTGCCGAAACACTCTTGCCCGCCACGCTTACTGCCGACAAAACCAGAGCCTCGCAAATGACGGTCAAAGCCCTGCTGGGTAAAGTATACCTGACTCAACTGAGTTACGATCTGGCAGCTACCAAACTGAAAGAGGTGATCGACTCAAAGCAGTATTCGCTGGTGGCCGATTATAAATCGCTGTCGACCAACGGTAATGTCAATCTGCCGGAAACGCTTTTGGAAGTCGATTATCTGTCGGGCCAGACGCTGGGCAATAACTATTCGTCGCTGTTTACGCCCGCCATTACGAGTATGGCTATCTTTCCGGGAAATGCACAGGGGTCGGGCCGTATCGTGCCAACGCTGGACTTAATCAAAGCGTATGAAAACGGCGACGCCCGTAAGGCCATATCGGTCAACGATTCGGTTTTATTGATTGGGGGCAAGAAATCATACAGTCGTTATGGATTGAAGTTTGTGGATTTTAAGGCCGTTGATCCGGGTGATGGGAGCGTTTCGTTCACGATTCTTCGCTATGCCGATATATTGTTAATGTATGCCGAAGTGCTGAATGAACAGGGCAAACCAGCGGATGCGCTTCCCTACATCAATCAGATTCGGCAGCGTGTCAAGCTACCCGTTCTGGCGGGTCTTTCGCAGGCCGATTTACGACTGGCGCTTGAACGCGAACGGCGGATAGAGTTCCTGTATGAAGGTCATCGGTGGTTCGATCTGGTCCGGACCGGGCGCGCGCAGACGGTCCTGAATGCCCATTATGCGAGTCAGAAACTTAACTTTTCGGTTCAGGATTTTGAGGTTTTATTTCCTATTCCGCAAGCCGAAATAGACCTGAATCCCAAACTGAAGCAGAATCCGGGCTATTGATCGCACAATAGATTGGTGGAAATTCGTTTGTCTATTTTTTTGTCATGCTGATGACGAGTGCATCTTAACGTAGAATCAAGAGTATATTAAACGTTACGTTGCGACCTTCACCAGCATGACAGAATTCAACCCATACCCTTTACTCATGCGTTCCCAAGCCTTACTCTTACTGTGCCTGCTCACCGTAGCCATTTTTGGTTTTACGTATTCGGAAATATCCAGTACCGATACGCCAAATCTGGACAACTCGACGCTACGAGGAAAGCCATTCAACAACATTACACTGGAAGCGTCGCTCAAACCATTCAAGAAGAACGACAAGGCTTATATTCAGCAGGTTGCTACCGAGCTTTTTACGCAATGGTCGGCTTTGTTGCGCCATACCGATACGGTTTCGGTGATGCTCTGGACATCGGATGGGTCGGAGATTCTGGATTACAAAGGCAGGCTGGATCAGCCGCTCGAATGGGCGCGTTACATCGGTAACCCCAACACCGAGCACGAAGTTGGTTCGGGACCCAAAGAATTATCGCTTCACGAACGGGCTTATGTGTACATGGAAAACCCGCCCGCATTTACGTACGGTGATTTGAAGTTCATTATTCAAACACTGAAAGAAACGGGTCAGCGAATTACCGGCAAACCCGTTCGGATTGGCGCTACGTTTGATCCGGGGCCGGAGTTTGCCAAATCAGAATTTAAGTACAAAAAACATCCGGAAATTCTGGGTGGCAACGCCATGGGGCACAAGACCATGGTCAGTTGTTATTCGACCCTGAACGCCGATGCGGATGCATATGCTGGATATCCAAAAGGTATTCCGGCCAATACGCCTTTTGGTACGTTTCTGGGTCGGCAGAGCCAGCATTTCCTGACCGATCTGGGGTACGATTTCATCTGGCTCAGTAACGGCTTTGGGTTCGGTGTCGAAGGCTGGTCATCGACGGGGGCCATCTTCAATGGGAAAGCGTTTGCGCCCGAAAAACTGGCGAATACAAAAGAATTGATTGCGGGTTTCTGGAATATGTTTCGTAAAGAATGCCCGAAATTTCAGATTCAGACGCGAGGTACCAACTTATCGACAGGGGCCGATTTAGCCCGCGACGGCGTTGATTTAAAGCAGATTTACGGCGGTCATTACAACATGCTTCCTCCGCCTAATTCGCCCTGGGCGGCCCTGGATGGTGATTTTGGCCTGGAAATGGTAGGCTACATGTCGCGAATGGCCGAGTTGCCCGACGAGCGTTATTTGTTTCGCTACTATACACATGATCCGTGGTGGGTCAATAGTCCGTGGCTGGATCGTTACGGTCAGGAGCCGCACGATATTTACCTGCCTATGTCGGTGGCGCGCATCAATGCAAAAGGCGAGATCCGTCTGCCAACGCACCTGAATTTCCTGACGGCCGATAATTCGTATGGTGAGATGCCCGCTCAGGTGCCCGATGAAGTGACGCCCCATATTCTGAAAGCGCGCTACGATTCGCCAACTGCGCCGGGCCCACTGGTTTGGGTATATCCGTTCGATGAATACCATAGCTGGGCCTACAAACAGCCCGAACGACTCCCGGAAATTTATTACGGCGACTGGCTTATCCGGCAGGCTATCAACAATGGGTTTCCGTTAAACACAATTACATCGACCGGTTCGCTCCAGAAAGTGTTAGCGTCAAAACCGGCTTATTTCAGTGAGTCGATTCTGGTTTCCATTGTGCCGGAAGCCGGTTCTTCGCTCGAAAAAACGTTGATTGATTTTGTGCAGAATGGCGGCAAACTACTCATTTATGGCCCTGCCTATCATGCCGGACCTGCTTTCCTGAGTTTGCTAAATCTCCAGAACACCACTGCTATTGACGGTGAGTTTCGGGTAAATTCAACCATAACGCTCGACGAGCTGACGAAAAAATACCCGGACAAGATTGTCCACAATGCGCTTTTTTCGGGTGGCGGCATTGCCACGCAAGTAAAGAACAAGAGCGATGCTGGTACCAAGGTACTGGCAAAAATGACGCAGGCTGCGAACGAACGCGACGTGGTTTGGGTACGCGAAAAACCGGAGTGGAAAGGCGGCAAGGTGGCTTATGTACGCGGCACCAATTCGAGCAAGTTTACGGGCGGAAAGCTGCTGACTCCTGACGACCCGGAGCAATTGTTTACAGGCCCGCTTTTGATGCGCTACGTGCTGAATCAATTTGGTCTGGATTACCGGATCGAAAAGCGAAACCCATCGGTTAAAAACCCCGTTTTGACCATTTCCCGAGGCAGTAATGGCTTTTTCTTTTCGGGTTACTGCCCCAATACAACCATTACCCATCGATTCAAACTACCGCAGGGAGCGCCCATTCTGACGGGCTACGAAACGGAGTTGGCGAATGGCTATTCGGTCTATTCCATGCCGAAAGCCTGGCATCGGGAAAGTCGCCTGTTTATTGATCAGGCTGACGGAATCGTGTCGTGTCAGGAAATGACATCGGGGGTGAAGCATATGAAACGCTGTATTCGCCTGATGGGTCTGAAAAATGCAACCGTCCGTATCTACCCGGATGAAGGCGTTACGGATGAGGGCCTGCATGTTTACACAAACACGAGCTATCCGTGGAAAAAAGGACAAACAACGTTCAAACCCGGTGACAAAAAGTACGGTAAGCATTATGTCGTGGAAAATGTAACGGGCGATCTGGTAGCGTTCTGGTGATAAACTTTTTATACGCAAAGAGCGCGAGGATTCCGCAGAGGCCGCAAAAGTTAACGTACTCTGCATAATCGTTGCGCTCTTCACGAAAAGCCTTGCGGCTTTACATTTAAACCCAACCTCCTTTCTTATGAAACGTAGTTTCTCCCTGCTGGGATTTGGGCTACTTGTGGCTATGGTTTCGTTTCATAGCATAAGACCTCAAGTCGATATAGTCACCTACACAAGTTTACGGGAAGGATTCAAAAATCCACCCATTCATGCCCGGCCCAAAGTGTACTGGTGGTGGTTGAATGGGTATGTCGATACGGTTCGATTGAAGGAAGAATTGACATCCATCAAAAAGGCCGGATTGGGTGGAGTCGATATTTTTGAAATTGGATTGCCACCCGCCAGCGATCCGAATCAGATTATCCCGGCAGGACCGGCTTTTATGAGCGACGCATCCGTAAAAACGATTCACATGGCCATTCGGGAAGCGGGTAAACTGGGGCTGGAGGTAGGCTTGAACTTGGCCAGTAGCTGGAATGCGGGCGGAACCTGGGTGAAGCCCCAGCACGCAGCCAAAACGCTTTACTTCTCCAAAACGACGGTCAGTGGTTCGAGCCAGTCGACCGTTCGGTTACCGTTTCCAGCCATCCCACCCGACAAGCAGGGCAAACCAAGGCCAATTGCGTATGGCCCGGATGGCAAACCCGCCTATCACGAAGAAGTAGCCGTAATTGCCCTTCCGGCTGGCCAGCAGGCACAACTCGACACAACGAAAATTATCAATATCTCGGCCTTTTTCGATGCTAAAAAAGAAGAACTGACCTGGAAAGCGCCAGCGGGTGAGTGGGAAGTTTATCGGTATATCTGCTCCAATTCGGGGGAGCAATTGATCCGCCCAACCCCCAATTCCGTTGGCCCTATCATCGATCATTTTGATTCGACGGCTACGCGGATGCACGTCATGTATTTCATCGACCGATTGAAACCACTCATCGGCGATTTTCGGAAGAGTGCGCTCAAAAACCTATACCTGGCCAGTTATGAAGCCAAAGAATTTACGTGGACGCCAACCTTACCGGCAGCGTTCAAAAAACTGCACGGCTACGACCTTTACAAGTTTTTGCCCGCTATTTATAATCCTGAGCATTACCAGCCGGAAGTCGCCAAAAACTTCCAGTTCGATTTCGACAAAACCCTGTCGGAGTTGATGATCAACAACCATTACCGGAAAGCGAAGGAAATTTGCAACAGCTACGGTTTGCAAATCATTTCCGAATCGGGCGGGCCGGGCCATTTACACCACATTCCGGTCGAAACGCTGAAGGCGCTGGGGGCGCTGGATGTGCCGCGCGGAGAGTACTGGTACAACCGAACGTTTTTTATGGAAAACGACAAGGATAGCCTGGTCGATATGCTTTATCTGGTGAAAGAAATTGCGGCTGCGTCGCATATCTACAAGCGAGGCATTGTTGAAGAAGAATCGTTCACCAGTTACTGGGACTGGCAGGAGGGACCATCTGACTTGAAACCTTTAGCTGACCGGGCCTTCTGCGAAGGCATGAACCGGCTGGTCATTCACGGATTTCCACACAATCCAAAGGAGATGGGTCATCCTGGAATTGCTTATTTTGCCGGCACTCATTACAATGATCGGAACACCTGGTGGCCGAAGGTCAAGCCGTTTAACGATTACCTGGGCCGTATCTCATTCATTCTTCAACAGGCTGATTTTGTGGCTGATGTGCTTCATTATTACGGCGATAATGTGCCGAATTTGATTCCACCCAAGAATACACGGTTTACGGTTGGGGCAGGGTATGATTATGAAGTGGTCAATACCGAAGTTTTAATGCGGGATCTGACCGTCGAAAAGGGCAGCTGGGTGTTGCCTGGTGTCGGGCGTTACAAGGTTCTGAGCATTGGAAATGAGGGCCGTATACCATCGGAAGCGCGGGCGAAACTCAAAAAACTGAGCGAACAGGGAGCCACATTGGTCGAACAGAAACCGGCAATGCCCGCCTTGGCGGCACTCCATATTCCACCTGATTTTAGCTATGCTGGCCAGAAAGCAGATCAACGCTATACGCCACTGGATTACATTCACTATCGGCGCGATGAACTGGATTTTTACCTGATTCGCAACACCACCAATCAATGGGTATCTAAAGAATGCCATTTCCGGCAACAGGCGAAAACGCCCGAAATCTGGGACCCAATTTCTGGATCGGTTGTGCCCATATCTGTTTATAAGCAGGAAAATGACCGAATCAATGTGCCTGTGTCGCTTCCACCTTATGGAGCTTATTTTGTCGTATTCAGCAAAACTTCGGCAACTTCTGGCCCTAAAGTCACCAATGCTGATTTTGACATACTGAACGCAACGAAACCCGCCTTGGTGTTGGATGGCCCCTGGAATCTAACCTTCCCCAAAGGTTGGGGCGCACCCGAATCGGCTACGTTTCCCAAATTAATTTCCTGGACGGAATCGGAGCAAAAAGGCATCCGCTACTTTTCAGGAACAGCCACTTACCAGAAAACATTTGACTATAAGCCCGTTGCAGCTACGGTCAGGCAGCGGGTCTATCTCGATTTAGGTGATCTGACGAAAGTAGGAGAGGTGTGGTTGAATAACAAGTCCCTGGGCATCGTCTGGACACCGCCTTACCGCGTCGATATTACTGACGCTATTAAAACGGGTGCCAACTCGTTGCGTATCGATGTTGCCAACACCTGGTCGAACCGGTTAACCGGCGATGCTATAACTGGTGAAAAATACACCAAAACAAACATCACCAAAGCTAATAAGAACCTGGTTCCCTGGGATAAATTGCCCCTGATCAAGTCAGGTCTGTTGGGGCCGGTTACGGTTCAGATCGTAAAAAACTGAGTACACAAGGCTATGAAAAAGTATGTGTGGTGCTGCCTCTTTGCGTTGATTGGGTTAATCAAACCGATTGGTTCATTAGGGCAATCTGGCCAGCTGAACGCCAAAGAGCCTGCCCGAATTCAGGACGTTATTTACGACCATAAGTTTGGTACTGCGCTTACGATGGATATTCTGAAACCCGCCAAACCCAATGGAATTGGTGTCATCTTCGTGTTGAGTGGAGGCTGGCACTCCGACATCAGCATGATTGAAAAGCGCCGTAAGCACTTCCATTATTTTACGGATCGGGGTCAAACGGTATTTCTGGTCATTCACGGATCTGCCCCGAAATTTCAGGTGAGCGAAGTCATTCAGGATGCGCACCGGGCTGTGCGTTTTATTCGGTTTCATGCTGCCGAATACGGCGTTAACCCCAATCGGCTGGGTATGTCAGGCATGAGTTCAGGCGGCCATATCTCTCTATCGATCGGTACCGGCGTAGGGCTGCCTTCGCAGCCTGATTCCATTCAGAAGGATGCCTCGGCGACCATCGATCCAGTCGATGGCGTTTCCAGTCGGGTGCAAGCCGTTGCCTGTTTCTTCCCACCCGCCGATTTGGTTAATTTTGGAAACCCTGGACGGTTGTTTGTCGAATGCGATACGGTACGTCGGTACTGGCCGCAGTTTGGTGTAGAAGGAAAGTCGAGAGACGAGAAATTGGCGATAATGCAGAAACTGTCGCCTTATCATCAGATTTCTACCGATGATCCACCGACGTTAATTTTGCATGGAACCGTTGACCCCATCATTCCTCTGGAACAGTCAGAGCGGTTTATTGCCCAGCTAAAAAAAACAGGCGTTCCGGCTCAGTTGATTATTCATCAGGGTGGTGCTCATGGTTGGGATGAGACCTGGGAGTCGGATTTAGGTGTACTGGCCGACTGGTTTGAGAAATATCTGTTGACTGAACGGAAATGATACAGCCGCTACGGCTTTAAAACTATCACGACTATGTTAAGAAAACTTTTTCTACTGATCTGTCTGCTGGGTTTATCAGTTCGGCTGATGGCTCAACGGGCCGACTCAACTACGTATTTAGCCGATATCAGAAAGGAACTGAACACGGTTTGGCCCAAAAATCGGACAATCAATCTGGTGTTTCATGGGCATTCAGTACCGGCGGGTTTCTGGCACGATCACGAAGTTCATACACTGGAATCCTATCCGAATCTGGTGCTTAAAAAATTGAAGGATCAATATCCGTATGCCGTTATCAATGTGATTGTTACCGCCATTGGGGGCGAGAATTCCATAAAAGGACAAACCCGATTTGAACAGGATGTACTGGTTCATAAGCCCGATGTTTTGTTTATTGATTACGCCCTGAATGACCGATTCTCCGAGATCGGCAAGGTAAAAGAAGCCTGGGGTCAGATGATTCAGGCAGCGCTCGCCCGAAACATAAAAGTCGTGCTGTTAACGCCTTCTCCCGACAAGCGATTAGACATTCTGGATCGGACAAACCCACTGGAGCCGCACGTTCAGCAGATTAAGCAACTAGCTGAAAAATACCACACGGGCCTGGCCGATCCTTATGCGCAATTTAAGCGGATTGCCGCTCGTGGCGACCTGGTCAACTACATGTCGCACGTCAATCACCCGAACCTGGAAGGGCACGAAATTATTGCTACTGAATTGATGAAGTGGTTTACGAAGTGACCGGATTGGCAGGGCGATAATCGTATTCAGGGCTCGCGATAACGGCAAATTTGTATTTATCGCCGTGGTAATACGATTGCTCGATTTCAACAACTTTATCGCCGGTGCAGATAACCGCACTATCCAGTACAAAAACTGGCGTTGGCTTACTCAGTTCAAAATTAGTGGTGTTGGGCTCCAGAATTTTCACACCCAATGTTTGTTGAACCTCGTTGATTTTCAGATGATAATTGTTTTCGTAGACTTTAAAATAAGAGACCTCCGTTGGTATTTTATTGATCTTTGGGCAAAGTGTCAGGGAAATGTATTTGACCTCGTCCTTGATGAGCAGCTCATCGGCATAGCGAAGTTGATGCAGTTTTAGAACAGGCCCATCAATGATAAAATGCCGCCCATTTATCTCCGATGAAATTCCATCCTGTAGCACTGTTTTCTCCAGTACTATATTCTTTGGCGTGAACCCTTCGGCAATCAGACTATCGTGAAAACCTCGCCGGGTGGCATAGATGGAACCGAGTGTGCGTAATAAATGGTGGTCTTCCGTTCGATTAAGCACATACGTTCCTTTCCCCTTTATGCGTCGGGCCCAGCCTTTGGATTCGATGGCAAGCAGCGTTTTTCGGGCCGTTGTATTGCTTATTTTAAAGGTTTTAATGAGCTCATTTTCAGACGGAATCTGATCGCCTGGCTTTAACTCACCAGTTTTTATCTTTTCAATAATGATCTCGCTAAGCGCGATGAATTTCGCTTTATCGGTTGCTAGTAGAGCCGTTGCCCGTTTTTTTTCCATCAATTCAATAGACCGGTCAATGAGCTGCAAATGCTTGAGTTGAGTATTGTTCTGTTGATCAAACAGAAGAGGGCATTCGCACGTTGGTCAGTTTGTAAATATACAATGTTCCTTCTTATGATTAAACCTGATGTAACGTGAGAAGCAGCGGATTGACGGTGTTTATATCCGTAATGAGTAAGCAATTGGCAACTTTTGTGAATTAGAAAACTTCGGGAGTTGCTTGCTGACAATCTGTTGCTCATTTTTGCTTCTATAAGCGGACAAATACCGTTTTGATTACCAACCGGAAGCGTTTATGAACGAGCAATCACGCAGAACATTCGTTAAAAGTAGTGTCGCGGCAGGCTTAAGTGCTGCTATTCCCGCAACGAGTATGGCTGAAATGGCCCCCAAAGAACTGTTTGTGCACCATGTGCTTTTCTACCTGAAAAAGCCAGATAGCGCATCCGACAAGGCCAAACTGCTGGAAGGGTTGAATAAACTGGCGAAATGTCCTACCATTAAACTAGTGCATATTGGTACTCCGGCTGGCACAACCCGCGATGTTATTGAGCGGAAATACGCCTATTCCTGGCTCTGTTTTTTCGATAGCCCTGCCGATGAGGAGAGCTATCAGAAACACCCGATTCACGATGATTTTCGAAAAAATTATTCATCGCTGTGGGAAAAAGTTGTCATCTACGATTCAATTGGGCCGAAGCGATAGAAAGTTATACTGGACGACCTTACATTTAGAGGTCGTCCGGTTCCTAAGCAGTGGCTCCCGGCACCGTATTGCCCGAATCGATTGACGGGGATGGCAGTGGCGTAGTGCCGCGTGTAAACGAAATAAGCGCGCCCATCAATACCAGACCTGTCATTGTGAGGTAGACATAATGCATGCCCAGAAGTTGAGCAACGGCGCTTTCCGGTGAAACAGAATGGGCTACGCCATATCGATTCCGGAGGCTATACCAAACAGCGGCAGCCAGAGCAATACCGACTACAAACCCTAGATTGCGCATAAAGGCAATCATACTGCTGGCAATTCCCCGCTGTGTCAGCGGTGCGGCATTGAGGGCGCTACTGCTGTTTGGCGATTGAAACAGGCCAAAACCTAAACTGACCAGTGAACTTCGCCAAACCACGTCTGTCCAGTCCCAGCTAGTATCCAGAAACGAAAAGGCGAAATAGCCACAGGCCGTAATCAGTAAGCCCGTACTCGATAACCAGCGGGTGCTGACTCTACTCGATAAATAGCCACCCAGCGGGGCAATAATGCTGAGTGTTAAAGGTCCGGCCAGCAGCACTAGCCCTGCCCGTTCGGGATTTAGTTCCAGCAATTGCTGCAAAAAGAAGGGTATAACAAACAGATTGGCTCCAGACGCAACAAATCCACAAAAGGCGGCCAAAATGGCGGCCGTAAAGGGTTTAATTCGGAATAGGCCGAGCCGTAACATGGGTTCGCTAACCCGCATTTCCCAGAGCAGAAAAAACAGGATCAGAACTACCCCGATTGACAGTAGTGCGATGACAAGAGGGTCATTCCAGCCATAATGTGGCTCAGGGCCAAAATCCAGCCCGGTCAGTAGTGTCGTAACGCCCACTAGAAAAAGACCAGCGCCAACCAGATCAAAGCGTTGTCCGGTAACTTTTGGGCTTTTGGGGAGTATTGTCCAGGCGCGCCAGATTGCCAGTAAACCAATCGGAACATTCACGAAAAAAATACTCGACCAGCCAAATTTGCCGAGTAACAGGCCCCCAATTACGGGCCCTGCACTGGAACCCGCTGCCACAACCGAGCCCATTAAGCCCAGAGCCTGACCACGCTCGCGCGGGGCGAAAGCATCACTGATAATGGCTGGTCCGATGGCGTAAATCATGGAGGCACCTAACCCCTGTAACACCCGAAAAGCAACTAGCGACCAGAGGCTCCAGGCAAGTCCACAGAACAATGATCCTACTACAAAAACACTAAACCCCGTAATGTATAGCTGTCGGCGACCAACCCAGTCCGACAATTTGCCCATGATAAGCAACGTACTGGTTGTGGTTAGCAGGTAACAAAGCACGACCCATTCAACGCTGTCGCCAGCGGCTAATTCACGGCGAATTGTTGGTAGGGCAATATTGACAATGCTACTATCGAGCGTCGACATGAACGTTCCGAACATGACTGTGCCCAGAATGATCCATTTGGTTGGAGCCGATGAGTCGACGGCAGAAGAGGGAGAGGTCACAGGCAAATGAAGTTCCATTTAGGGTTTAACTGGTGGAATAGACTGGTTGTTTGGGCCAGACTCAACTAAAATTGACGATAAAACGAGGACGAAGCTACTACTTCGCCGTTGATCTTTTATCTTGAGGGACTCTTAATCATACGCTTCAATCAACAATACAACCCAATGAAAACATCCAGACGTAAATTTCTACACAAAACAACCCGAAACGGCCTGGCGGCTCTCTCGTTGGGTGGCATCACCACTGACGTATCCAACCTGATAACTGGTCATGACGCGGCTCCGGCTGAGCCATCCCTGGAGTCTATGTTACTCAAGCCTGATCACGTTGTTCGATCGTTGCCGGAAAATATGGTTTACGGCTATTTTGGGGCTGATGTACCGTCTGTCTATAAAGTAAAAGATGGTGATGTGGTTGAAATTCAGACCGTAAATCCGTCGGGTGTTAGCCGGACCAATCCGGAAGAATTTTACGCCAAGAATCAGTTGCCTGTCGATGCACACGCGCAGGAAGTCATTGCGATCATGAAAAATGTGAAACCCGAACCATCAGGCATTCGGGGTCATATGCTGACTGGTCCGGTATACATCGAAGGGGCTCAGCCCGGCGACAGCCTTGAAATTCGCATTCTTGACCTGACCTTTCCGGCTGGTTTTGGCGTAAACAGTGTCTGGCCAGGCGGAGGTGGTATACCGGATGAGGTTAAAACCCGTGAGACGTTCGTATACCGCTATGATGCCAAACGAAAAGTCGCGTTATTAAAAGAGGGCGTCGAGATTCCACTGAGGCCATTTATGGGTGTTATGGCCTTGTCGCCACCGGCGGAAACGGGCCGCGTTAGCTCAATCCCACCCGGATTTTTTGGTGGAAATCTAGACATCAAGCACCTGACAAAAGGAACGACATTACACCTGCCGGTGTCGGTTCCGGGTGGTTTGTTTACCACGGGTGATGGCCACGGAGCGCAGGGAAATGGCGAAGTGAGTGGCGTTGCGATTGAGACGGCAATCACGCTAACGGTTAAATTTATCGTTCACAAAGGAAAAACGCTGAAACTGCCCCGCGCCGAAACGCCAACGCATTTCATTGCCGTTGGGTTGGATAAAGATTTGAATAAAGCCATGAAAAATGCGCTTTCAGAAGCCTGTGCATTCATTCGGGACGAACTGGGCTTTACGTTCAACGAAGCGTTATCGATTGCCAGCACCGCTGTTGATTTCGAAGTAAGTCAGGTAGTCGATCAAACGCTGGGTGTCCATGCCATGATTCCCAAATCGATTTTTACGAATAAGAAATTCGCCTATTGGCAGTAGCTTATATGACTTCGCTCATCGGTGTAGAGAGGCCCCACGATTATTGGTAGCAAGATTAGAAACCGTGGCACCCCTTTACACCGATGAGCGAAAGTCCTGTATTAATTGATTGGGTGTTCGTAGGTGAAAGCACACAGGCTATAAACCCCCAAAATTTATTTACTCACAACCTGAACCACGTACGTTTTCTTCACCTGTCCGTTACCTGTGTCGCTGGGTAGTTTTTCAGAAAATACAACATTTGCGGTGCCGACGGTGACGCCTTTTAGTTGAAAAATAGTTGGTTTTGACTGATTTCGTTGGAGTGTATCAACCGCTGGAGCCAACTCGGGCCGCGATACCTCGACTACTTCCTGATTATCGGACGTACCGATTAATTGCAGAGAACCGTCGCCACGATTGGACAGCGAAACTTCCTTGATTTCACCCACCTGTAACCGAATTCGTTGGCTGGTACCAGCGGTTTTAGTCGCTCTACAGGAAGCCAACCCAACCAGAAACCCTATCAGCAGAATTTTCGGTACGACTAGCCAGAACTGGTTGGTGCTGCTTTGCAAAAAGTGAAACCGTTGAGTGGATCTTGTTATCATACCGTCTATAACTACCTGATAGCATGAACAGTTTGGGAATTGCAGGCAACGGTATCATTCAGACATGAATAAAGCCAAACCAGGGAGTTTTGAGCAAAGGATTCCTATAAGCCAATATGTTTTCCGACGACATAGCCAGTTGTCCAGGCATTCTGAAAATTGAACCCACCTGTGATGCCATCTACATCGAGGACCTCGCCCGCGAAAAACAGACCTGGTTGTGCCTTGCTTTCAAGCGTTTGCGGATTCAGACTTCCGAGCGGAACGCCCCCGCACGTGACGAACTCCTCTTTAAAGGTACTTTTACCAACTACCTGGAACTGGCTATTGGTTAGCCGTTCGGTCAGGCGATTAAATAATTTGGCGGGGAGGTCGGCCCATCGCTGACTTTCCTGAATACCTGACTCGGCGGCTAGAGCCAGCCAAAGCCGTGATGGTAATCCAAACGGATTTTGTGAGCTAACTTGTTTTCGACCATTCTGCTGTCTGAAATTCTGCAAGGCCGTCCGTAAATCGTTTTCAGAGAGTGTAGGAACCCAGTTTATCCGTAGGGTGAACCGGTAGTCGACTGCTGCCAGATCGCGGGCTGCCCAGGCCGATAGCCGAAGTACAGCCGGGCCACTGAACCCCCAGTGAGTTAATAATAGAGGACCGCGTTGCTGCTGCTTCGTGCCAATCACATAAACCCCCGCATCGGGCACGGCTACGCCCGCCAGTGGCAAGAGGTAACTGGCTGGTACATTGAATGTAAACAGCGAAGGTACAGGTGTTATTAAGTCTTCGGTTTGTTGTGGGAACCAGTCATAAGCGGGTCGTTGCGGATAGCCGCCGGTAGCTACAAGTACACGGTCTGCGTAGAGGGTTTCGCCGGTGAGCAACTGGATTTGCCAGCCTGATTTGTGTATCTGTAAAGAGTTTACCCCACAACTTGTGTGAATCTGTATGCCCAGGTTTTGCGCCACATGGAGCAGGCAATCGATGATTGTTTCGGAAGTGTTTGTTTCAGGAAACATTCGTCCATCAGCCTCGGTTTTTAGGCGTACTCCATTCCGTTCAAACCAGCGTACGGTATCGGCGGCATCGAATTGATTGAGCAGTGGACGCAAGGCCTTTTCTCCACGAGGATAGTGTTTCACTAATTGACGATTGTCAAAGCAGGCATGCGTAACATTACAGCGTCCGCCACCCGAAATGCGGACTTTATTCAGGACAGTGCGGGTCTTTTCCAGAATGGTGACGGTGGCACCCGGAAACGTTTCGAGGGCGGTAATGGCCCCAAAGAAACCGGCTGCACCTCCGCCAATAACGGTAATGGCTAACGACATAATTTTTGTATGACAGAACTTTCACCGGGAGCCGTGTCAGGGTTTCTGGTGGTATTAAAACTAGCCCCGGCCTATTGCGTGTTGACGCTGTTTCGGTGAAAGTCGTGTAACAGCAGTTTGGCGTTTGTGGTTCGTCGGCTGGAAGAAGGCATTAACCAATCTATACCTTACTAATTCTTGCCGACTGACAACCGGGTTATAGTCAAACTCTGTAGTTTTACAGTTATGTTTTTCAAGCCTCGATTTAATACTAAAAACTATTCACGACAGGGATTTCGACTACGGGGCAATACCCTTGGGCTGCTATTCGTGTTTTTTCTGATCGGTTTGTTTCTTCACTATGGTGGTAAAACAAAACCTGTTGTCGCCTTCTGGAACGATGTCCGCGAAATTGTTGGCCTGGGACGCTCGCATTCAGAAAAAGAAGGGTCCAATCCTTATAAAGCTCCCGAACCTAACCCTGACGTTGCCACTGATGACCAATCGCCTTCATCGACAGAAAGTGAAGCGAGTGATAACAAAAGTAGTAGCTCGTCCGAAACGAATCGGGCTTCTAAAACCGTACGTTTCGATTTCGAGAAGCAGGTCGATTTTTTACTGCCTGTTTCTAAATCATCGGATGCTGAACTTATTCGTCATGAAGGCTACTCACTAAGTTATCGCGACGAATACAAAGATCCGGAATGGGTGGCCTATCCGTTACTTGACTATGAAACAACCGGTGATGCCGATCGGAAAAATGAGCAGTTCAGACCTGATCCTGAAGTCAGGAACGGAACCGCTCTGCCATCCGACTATACGCGTTCCGGTTATGATCGGGGGCATTTGGCGCCAGCTGCTGATTTTAAGTTTTCACAGCGAATGATGCGCGAAACATTCTTTATGAGCAACATCACACCTCAGGCCCCCGAGTTTAACCGGGGTATCTGGAGTGATCTTGAAAATCTGATACGAACATGGGCCCGGCGCGACAATGGGCTTTATGTAGTGACCGGTCCAGTGCTCAAACCCGGTTTGCCGACCATTGGAAAAGCGAATGAGGTAAGCGTTCCCCAGAAATTTTACAAGGTTATTTTATATTGCAACAAGCCAGACATTCGCATGATTGGTTTTTTGCTCGATAATGAGTCCTCCAATAGTTCGTTAAAGCAGTTTGTGGTTCCAGTAGACCAGATAGAGCAGTTGACGGGACTAGATTTTTTTCCTAAAATCCCGGATGATCTGGAGCGAAAGCTGGAAAGCAAAGGTCGTTCTGAAATGGTGGAAGAATGGTTTAGCAATTAAGCAAAAAGGCGAGCAACGGCTCGCCTTTTTGCTTAATTGCTAGGTTTTTTGCTTCTTCTTCTTCGCTGCCGGGAACAGAATATTATTCAAAATAAGACGATAACCCGCCGAGTTGGGATGTAAATTGAGATCGGTTGGTTCTTCCCCAATTTCGTGCCGATAGTCTTCCGGGTCGTGACCGCCGTAGAAGGTAAAGAACCCGCGACCGTAGGGGCTATGGATATATCGAGCCTCACCCGCAGAACGATTTTCGGCCATGATGACTACTTCAGGCTTAATCAAATTTTTCTTGAATGCCGTTGTTTGCCCCATAAACCCTTTAATGACGTTCAGATGGTTCTGGGTAAGCATCGTCGGAATAGGGTCGTACTTCGCTGAGAACTGAAACAACGTGAAATAATCATTGTGTTCACTCAGACCCCGTTCTTCGGGCTGGTTGTCAATATTCGAGAATTCGATCAGGTATGGATTGGTATATACCTGAAAGTTCCGGAAGGCAAATGTCTGACTATAATCCAGTTTACTGTTTGCATTGGGGTCTGCTGGATCGCCGTCGTAGAACGCATCGACAATGTCTGTATTTTGAGACGCCAGCGCGATATCATACGTATCGGTAGCGTTACACATGGCGAAAAGGTAGCCTCCACCAAGCACAAAATCGCGAATTTTCTGGGTAACGGCCCGCTTTAGTTGAGGTACCTTTGTAAAACCAAACTTACGTGAGATGCTTTCGGCTTCCTGCTTTTGAGCAATGTACCACGGTTGATCCTTGAAGTGGAAAAATTTGCCGTATTGCCCCGTAAAATCTTCGTGGTGCAGGTGCAGCCAGTCATATTCAGGTAATTTGCCATTCATTACCTCCTCGTCAAAAACAATGTCATAGGGAATTTCGGCGTAGGTCATAACCATCGTTACGGCATCATCCCAGGGTTGTTTCGTTTTTGGGGAATAGACTGCTACTTTGGGTGGTTTTTGCAGCTTTACCGCGTCCATATTGGCATCGGCCGCTGCAATTTCTGACAGAATCTGGGCAGATTGAGCATCGGAAATAACTTCATAGCTAACGCCCCGAATCACCATTTCGTTGATAAAGGCCTGGCTTTGGGGCATCAGGAACGAACCACCACGGTAGTTGAGCAGCCAGTCAATTTCGGTATCGTGCGTTTTTAGCACCCAATAGGCAATGCCATACGCTTTAAGGTGATTCTTCTGGGAGTCATCCATTGGAATCAGGATCTTGGAGGCCCATACATGACCCGTCAGTATCAAAATTAGGATAAGCGGTAACAGCAGCCGTTTCATTGGTTTCCCCGTTAAGAATGCTAATGGTAGTTTTGTGATAACGAAAGATAAGCAAATTTTGTGCAGAAAATTAATTGTGAATGAATGATTGGGGCATTAAACTTATAGTCTGCCCGTTGCTCAGTTACCTGTTCGTCCATTCCCTGATTGGCAAATGAATTTTATCGAAAATATTCGCGAAGGACTGCGCTCGATTGCAAGCAATCGGCTTCGTACCATACTGACCTCGCTCATTATCGCTATCGGTATTACATCGCTGGTTGGTATTCTGACGGCTATTGATGGAATACAGAATTCTGTAGCGAGTAGTTTTGCGGGCCTGGGCGCCAACACCTTTAGTATTGTTGCTCGTCAGGATGCATTTCGGCGGGGTGGGAGAGTCCAGAAACAGGATGAACCAATTGATTATCATGATGCTGTTCAATTTAAACAACGATTCCCATACGGCGCTACCATTGCCCTCTCAACGGTAGCTGCCGGTGCCGCACAGGCTAAGTTTGGCTCGAAAAAAACAAATCCGAATGTACAGGTAATAGGAGGAGATGGCGCTTATATTCCGGTGAAAGGATTCACGCTTCAGAGTGGTCGGAATTTTACGGAAAACGACCTTACTTATGCCCTTAATGTGGCCATTTTAGGAAGCGAGGTGGCCAATACGTTATTTGAGAAAAAACTAGAGCCGGTCAATCAGGTCATTCGGGTAGCTGGTAATCAGTATAAAGTTGTAGGTGTGCTGGCCAAAAAAGGCGGTCTTACGGGTGGAGACGAAGACCGCATTGTGCTTATTCCGTTAGACAATGCTCGTGCGATGGCCGGAACCCAACGACAAACGTTTAACATTACGGCCTCTGTGCCTACGGTTGCGGATCAGGACGAAGCCGTGGGTGAGGCCCGTGGCGTGATGCGGCAGATTCGGCGGGACCCATTGGGGCAACAGGATTCGTTTGAAGTTGAGCGCGCCGATGATCTAGCCAAGGAGACCGAAAATATCACCGGGTATCTTCGCATGGGAGGATTCGGGATTGGGTTCATAACCTTACTCGGAGCTTCTATTGCCTTGCTCAATATTATGCTCGTATCCGTTACAGAACGTACCCGTGAAATTGGTATCCGAAAATCACTCGGCGCTACTCCGAAACGCATTCGTGAGCAATTCCTGATTGAAGCCATTGTTATCTGTATTCTTGGCGGACTGGGTGGTATTGTTTTGGGACTTGGCATTGGCAATCTGATTGCTATGCTCATTAGCGGGGGCGAAGGTAGTTTCGTGGTGCCGTGGGCATGGATGGGCCTTGGCATATTAGTCTGTGTAACGGTAGGCCTGTTTGCCGGTATTTATCCGGCCGTACGAGCGTCAAAACTCGATCCTATTGAAGCGCTTCGGTATGAATAAGTGCTAATAAATGAAAAATTTTCGTAGCACTCTTTTGCCGTTACAGCTTTCTCCTTACTTTTGCACCCACGTTTGACAAACGCATCTCTGGAAACGGAGACGATTCTGTCGCCGGGATGGCGGAATCGGTAGACGCGATGGTCTCAAACACCATTGTCTGCAAGGACATGCCGGTTCGAGTCCGGCTCCCGGTACCATGAAGGACTGATTACGTGAACTTGTAGTCAGTCCTTCTTTTTTGTTTCCGTTATGTGTTGATGGTGAGCACATTAGCTCAATAAAATAATTAGTCTCGGTGGTTCGATAATTTCCATCCTCGTAAATCAACTTATTGGGGAATATCGAACCAATTATCTTTTGTTGCACTGGCAATTGCGATTGAGCATAATATTTAGGCAAATTTCCCAGTAAGGTACAGCCATAAGACAGGTATTTAGCGAAGGTATCTTCTTGCATATATAAAACCCGTAACGAATCACTCAATACCGTTAACTCTGCTTTGTAAGCTGCACGTTTTTGAACGTACGTATCCTTCTCAATGAGTTCATCCACGAACTTGTCTGTCAGTGCTGAAAGTCGTTTCTCTGCCAACCCTATCTGTCCTTTTAACTTGGCAATCTCAACTTCCTTCCTAGCCGCATCAACTCCAAAAGTGTCCTTCAGAATTACATTATATAGATCGATCACCTCTTTAGGAGGGACCATGCTATCGAGGAATTTGACAAAATCACGATTAGCTGTATCCGCTCGGAAGCGCTCTTTACACCCATGTTGACAGTGGTAATAGAAATGACGATCTCCATTACGGCTACGAGAAGCGCTACCCGTTAGCTTACTCCCACAGCACTTGCATTGGAGAAAACCTCGCAATTCTAGCTCCTCCCGACGTGTAGCACTCACCGAAACCTGTTTCCGCTTTTTACCATGAAGGGTATCTTGAACTAAGTCAAAAAGCTCCTCACTCATTAACGGCTCGTGGATTCCCTGAATAATTTCTTCGGGCTGATCTTTCCAAGCTTCAAGTCGAAATCGACCCGTATAAAATGGGTTTTCGAGCATACTTAGAAAGTTTGTTTTGCTGCAAATAAGTCCCTTCTTACGCATCATCAGCCTCACTTCCTCGGCTGCGTACACACCTTTTCCGTATAGCTCGAAAGCTTCTATGACAAGTGGGGCTACAGCTTTGTCAACAACGATGGTTTTGTGAACCGAATCATTTTTATACCCAATAGGAGCTCGCCATACCCAGCGTCCCTCTCGAGCAGCTTGCCGCATACCCGATTTGGTATTTAGGCTACGTCGTTCGTTATCAACTTGAGGTAAGAGCAGATTAAGCATAAAAGGGATTAATGCTTCTGGTGAATTCACATCTGTATGATTTTCAAGCGTTTGTAGCTTCACCCCGAACGACTTAAATGTCTGTAACATAGTCCAGCTCTCCATCATATTGCGAGAGAAGCGATCCGGCCGTACACAAAGAAAAAGGTCTGGCTTGATCGTTTTAGCCTTTAGTTCGCGTAGGAACTGCTGAAAAGCGGGACGGTTAAAGTTCTTAGCAGAGTGGTCATCCTGATAGTGTCCGATAATCTCTATGCCATTTTGCTGACAGTATTTACGCAGTCGCGCTTCCTGGTCCTGTAGGCTGAATCCATTTTCCTTTTGGTCCTCGGTCGAGACTCGTGTATATATGATCGCTTGAGTTTCCATTGCTTATAAAAGCATTTTGTTGATTTAACTTAAATTGCTGATACTCTACTTCCGCCAATTGCAGTAGAGTCTGGCGAATCAACTCTACTTGGTCATCAGTCATGGAAAGTCCATTTCTAGTTAATAGCCGACGACATTCTGCTATGCTTATCATTGATTTATTGGTAATAATTACTTTTGCTCAAACTCAGTTTTTGAGGGAGCATAAAATCATTCAGTCGGCAGCATCATCACTACTCGAAAACGAGGTTGTTGTGTTACCTATCATGTAAGTTATCTTTTGGTAATCACCTTTGACCATGCGTTTGGCAAGGTATTGAGCAACTTCTTTTGTTACCTCCTTAGCAACTGGTAAAACCTTTGGCTCCTGTCCATTTACCTCTACCATTAGCTCTTTTATAATGCCTATGTACCTCAGGTGTTCGACCAAAGTCCCTTCTGGATTCGTCAAGAAGCCTTTCCACATTAAATCTTTGCCATCTCCTATCCGAATTCGGCCCACGATAAAATCGGTTAAAAGATCCCAGAAATCTATTTGAACGAACGACTTAGAATCGACTTCCAAATGACTATCAGTAGAAACGACTAGTAGCTCATTCCGCCACAGTTGACAGACCCCTTCCCTATGTATGCGAAGCTGGTACTTCGCCTGAGTTAAAATGCTATCGACAATTATCTCGTTTAGGGCCTGATAAGCATTAACTTTAATAGCTTTAAGAACAGCATTGGCTTGACTACTTTGAACCACCTCTGAAACTATCATACCTTGTAGTGGGAGAGCAGCTAGACAACGGATGATCTTGCCTACGTTACCCTCTTTGCCACTCTGACCAGTACCTTGGGAAATGCTTTTTTTACTAACTCCTAGATCAGACATGCAGAGTAGGATCTTGATCCAGATATAGTCCAAGAAGGAAAATCTCGTCCGTTTTTGGGTACTACTTCGAGCGCTTAACAAGTAGTCGTCTTCAGCCCATCGAAAGATATTTCGGGAGGTAAATCCCCATTCGTCAATATCTCCCAGATGGTATTGTTCCTGACCTATTGCAAGTTTTACATTTTGAATTTTACTTTGCTCGACCTGATTAAAGTCTCTAATCTTTACTTTCATATAATTAAAACCATTATCGTGATTTATAGGTTCCATATATATGGATGTTAATGAACTATATATGGACAAAAGAGGTTATTAGAGTAGTTGCCAGTCATTTACATAAGGTTAATGAGTTAGAGCGGCCAAATTTTAAACAAAATGTTAGATAAAAAAACAACCCAAGTAGTCAATATGACTACTGACGGACAGCAGGTGAAGAGTTTACACCGAGCCTATATAAGTGAGGACATTAAATCAGATAGTTCTGTAGTCGTTCCCAAACAAGAGGTGAGTTTATCAAAAGTCTTAGCAGAAATAAACTCTAGTCAAAACAAGGGCCTTCGGGTAATTACTGTCAAACAGCTAAAGAAACTTAACTTCAAAGAAGTACCGACACTGCTTACTCCCTTCTTTCCTCAGGTTGGGGTGGCAGCTTTAGCTGGAAGTTCGGATACTGGCAAGAGTTCATTATTACGGCAACTGGCTTATTCAATTGCCAATAAAGAGTCTGAATTCCTGGGATTCCCGCTAAACCTTCGATTCGGAAAAGCACTGTATATCAGTACAGAAGACAATGATCAAGCGATGTCAGCCTTATTTAATCGTCTACCTAGTGATTCTAGTTCGGATGAGAATGCCGATGAAAACCTTGGTTATGTATTCGAGACGCCTGGATTAGCATCAGACCTCAATGACTATCTACAAGATCATCCAGTGGACTGCGTGTTTATAGATGCTTTCTCGGACATTTATGATGGTGATTTGAATGCGTTGAATAGGGTCCGCTCTTTTATTCAGATCTTTTCTGAAATTGCTCAGCGGCACCAATGTTTAATTCTTTTCCTCCACCACACCGGGAAGCGAACCGATCTCTTGGTACCTTCAAAAGATAATGTAATCGGAAGTGTAGGCTTTGAGGGCAAGATGCGGGCGCTACTTGAGCTTCGCCGGGATCCAAATGATCCAAGCCTGCGTCATCTGTGTGTGCTCAAAGGCAATTATATTGGCCAGGAGCACAAGAATGAAAGCTATGCTTTACGTTTTAACGAAGAGTCTATGACCTTCCAGAATACAGGCCAACGAGTAACCTTTCAAAATTTAGCTAAACGTAGCTCACAGGCGAATGAGGCCAAACAGCAAGCTACAGATTTAGCAATTGCTTCGTATTTTCAGGAGAACAAATCAATTCGGGAAATTCAGGCATTGTTTGAAAGCCGAGGTTATCCCTGGAAGCGTTCTACAATTCATAAGATAATAAATGATCATAAGCAATCTAAGGCGGTTGCCCAAGCTCCAATAACGTTTGTAGATACGGTCCAACCAATCAATTTAGCAAGTCAGCAAGGGCTTCGGTATGAAATGGACCCTGAAAGTCATTTTGAGGATTAAACGCTAACTTAAGTATGAAAAGGCTGATTCTGAAAATGAATCGGCCTTTTTTTGTAGCCAGCTTATCAAACAGACTTCAGCGGTCGAATTTTGTACTCTCTTGGTTAACGGACGGAAGTAAATGGATGAGCCTATTCAATACAGTATTTCATTTAGAAGTAATAAATGGTTAGCCGCATCTACTTGTGTAAATGTTATCTACCGTATCAGTACCTAGGCATTATTCATCATTTATTGCAATCTGTATAATTACAGTCTTTATCAACCCGTGACGACTTTAGTTATTGATTATAGAACATTTGCCTACGCTATTGATCTTATCGCAAATGATAGCATTCACAAGTATGAATTATTCAAAATAAGCCCAACCAGCCATGTCCGTCTGTCCGTTATCCTATACTGTTGTGGATGGACGGACAAACTCAATCATTCCCTAAACCACAGAAATACTATATTTTTGATGAACGACGTAAAGTATTTTCTTAAATCCGTAGCAATATAAAGGCACTAGGTAACTGTAAGGGTATATTCCTTCCGTCTATCCATTTACTCCTATTTTATTTGCAGTCGGGTTCAAAGGGGGACGAGAAGTGTAACCCTCAAAAGTAAGTTAACCTGCTGTCTGTCCACAAAATAACTCTAGTAATTGTGAATGGACGGACAACACCAAATACCTTATGGTTTTGTTTCATTCGTCACGGGCCAACTTCGGAAAAAATGAAGGAGTTTGCATTGGTCCCTAGACCGGATACAGATACTTCTTCTCCGTATTTATCCTTAGCCCAATCAGTTTAACATATACTAAGCCTATCTGTAACTGGTAGAGGGACTTCCCATCATTATTGCCTATAGCATAGTCAGGAGTTATCTACCTTCAACAAGCCTATATCCGCTAGCTGACAAAACATCAGTAATAACTCGTAATTGGTTTAGTATTATCATAAGCCATGCCAACGTTTCATCAGACAGGCGATGAATGAGTTACTGGAAGCTGTAATTTTTCCGTCCATTTATGAATACTAAGAGGTTACGGACAGTGGACAGCGTCAAACTTCCGCCGAATTTTGATATGCTTGGTTGCTGTATGATCTTGCTAAGTTAAGCAAGTCCACTGCGGCAATTAGACCAACTCAGTGTATCGAATTAATTTTCGTAATGGGAGATACTCCAGATTGTACATTCTAAGTTGCTCAGAACAGGATTAACACATGGTAGTTATTATAGCAAACTTGGCATTGATCACAGTGCACTTAAGGCTAGGTTTACCCATCTCTCATCATCTAAATAAGGCCCCTTTCTATTGCCAGAGGATTTACTAAATCCCGTTACGAATTACATAGTCCCCTTTCGTGTGATGATATTCGGCTCGTGTTATTCCTTAGCTAACCCTATTTGACATCAGAGTTAAACGTACAAAAAGCTTCTATAATCTTGCGCATAGAGCTCTAAGCACAGAAATACAGAGGAAAATGTACAAACTGATCAGTGGATTGACGGGTATAGCAATCTTCGACACATAATCAGAAATGCACATCTATACTCCACTGCTGTGTTTAGCTAGTTTTTGGTTTCCTTTACATTTAGTACGATGTAACTATTATTTCAGGGGGACCCATTCATCCCGGAATAACTACATATGTACGCAAAAAGAAGACTCCTAGACCAGAAGTTGAATCTGGTTTATATTCATATGATAGGTCTTAGAAGAACACCTTATGCTTAGATTGTTCAAGTGTGATCGAACTAAAGTCTAGGATGTTTATGTCGTTATGGGGAAATTATGGCTCCACCTAATTTACTGCTATATTTCTAGTCTATAGCATACTCAGAGTCTGGATATTTTTGTCCAGGCCGAAGTCTTTACTTTATATCGTTAAAGGACGTAATTACTATCACTGACGTGCAATATTAGCCCGTAACAAGTAAGATGTCCCATTGACTACTGCACTGATTCCCTAGATAGAATATAACGACAGGTAAGATTTAGCAGGAATCAATAACTTATCTGTCCGTCCGTAATATTATAGGGCTCGCGGACAGCGGACAAGTGTTACTCTGACAAATGATAACTAATTACCTAAAGAATTAGAAAAGTTTATTAGAAGCTTGGGCCGCTAGATGAACTTTTAGTACGAGCATTAATGATAGCATCCTTCTCAGCACGAGTAAATGCTTGGCCACAGGTAGTACAAATATAGTCTTCCGTATGCGCACCAAGATAGTATTCCCTATCAAAGTTTAGGTGTTCGCAGGGCTTATCTCCCCACGCTCGCCTCAACAATATTGCGTCTGATGTCTGCATAAAACATTAGTTTATGTTGATAAAAGTATACGCTATTTTATTATTACTCAGAATCTACTGGATATATATTGAAAGGGTACCTCGTTTAGAAGTCTCCCCGGCCTAAGTATTGAGGTCTACGTACCCCCCAGCCTCTGTTTTGACAAAGTGGGTCCCCTTCCGGAATGACTGCTAATATTTGTGTTGATTCACACAGATAATTATAGCGGTTTCGGGCATGTTGAACTTGTTTGACTATCTCACTGCATCCTAATCTTAAAGTATGCTCAAAGCCTTAATTCTTCTTTTCGGCTCTCGTCATCCCAACGTCTTAGTCAGCTTTCAATACCTGTTTTCTCTGGTGGAGGTACTTCATTTCCTACGTTTCACTTAATCAATTCTACTATGCAACTCAGAAAAGCCGAGCGACGGCAAATTCGCTTCAAAGTGGGGCTTCAAGGGCCCTATGGCAGCTGTAAAACTTCAGCTTTGCTCATTGCTGTATCGGGATTACACTAAAGTAGCTATGATGGATATCGAAGCTCGAGCCGCCGATTTACTAGGATCGTACAAGGTTTTGCCACTGGATTCGCAATTTACTCGACCTAAGTTATCCAGGTTTGTATAGAGGTTGAAATGGAAGTTGTTATCCTGTATTCGATTAGCCAAGATGGGAATTTATCTTGGAAACCCATGAAGCTACTACCGGGAATAGCTATACGAACTGGTCTTAGTTCACTCCCCGCCACAATGCCTTTATTCAAGCTATTCTGCAAAGTCCTTATCATCTGATTACCAAGATCAGAGCTAAGCAGAATTATATCTTGATTGAGAAGAATAGCAAGCAGACTCCTCAGAAAGTGGGACTCAAAGAGGTCACACGGGAAGGAATGGACTACGAGTTTACCCTGCTGTTTGAATTAGATGTGCGCCATCAGGTACGAGCTACTAAAGATCAAACGGGCTATTCAGTAATCAACCCAAGTTTATTCCCATGCTAGAAACAGGCCACCAGATTCTAGCATGGTGCCAATTGCGTACTTCTCGCCAACAGGTCGAGAAACTAATCCAACAGGCTACCAACATCCCTACGCTGGTAGTAAGTATCTACAACCAATATCCTGAGTTCAGCCAGGTACTCAACGTCTGCTTTGTGCAGCGTAAAGAGCGAATCAATGCCAATCAATTCTCTAACCAATCAAACAAATAAGTCTATGGAAACCCCAATGCTTCTTTTACCAACCGTTGGTCAGCACGTCATCACTCCTCAGGAAACTTCGCCTGAAAATACATTTATCGTCGCGAATACCTTGCCAACTTCGTTAGGGGAAATTAGAGACCAACACATTATCCCCGTGTATAGCAAGGACAATGAACCTCTAATTTCCCATGCTGACTTTATTGAGGCTACTTTTGAAACGCTTTATCAGTTCTTTCCACAGGAGGTTATTTTGGAGCCCTTAGTGCGTGTATCCCATCCCATTAAGGGTAGAATCCCATCAGCCCGAAACAAGCCAGCCAAAGATTTAGCGGATTGGGAAAAAACCCTTTATTATGAGCGGGCTGCTTTTGCCATTGAAATACCATCCATTCAAGGACAGGTAGGTGACAATACGTTATCCCTGACCATTGGGGGCGTGAAAGCTTACAATTTAGACAGTCTGCATAATCGTAAGGGGTCCGACGAACATTTCAAAGTTTTTATTGGCTTCCAAAATAAGGTATGTACTAACCTGTGCATCTGGACAGATGGGTATTTAGCCGATGTTCGGGTAAAGAGCGTAAAGCAATTGATAGAAACCATTCAAATGCTGATTCAACGCTATCAGGCCAGTCAACACCTACGTGCCATGCAGGAGTTGACGCGTTACTTTCTAACTGAGCAGCAATTTGCTCAACTCATTGGCCGGTGTCGTTTATATCAGTATTTGCCCCCAGCTCAGAAAAGGGAGATTGCACCCTTGCTGATAGGGGATGCGCAAATCAATACTATCGCTCGGGATTACTATCGGGATGAGTCATTTTGCCGAAGTGAAGACGGTACGATCAGTCTATGGAATGTCTATAATCTGTTTACGGGAGCTGTTAAGAGCAGCTATGTGGACACCTTCTTAGATCGAAATGTAAACGCTTTCCAGCTCAGTCAATCCCTATTAGAGACCGTCCTTGGAGGTACCAGTAACTGGTACCTGCATTGATGAGAAAGTGGTTCAGGTTCATTTTGGCGGTAAGGTCCCTATAGGAGTCGTTGGGCAGTTATGGTGTTTACTGATCACAGCTTTTGAGATGGTTTCTGCTTACTCTAAAGTCGCCGAAAATGGCGGCTTCGGCTCCTTATCTATTGTCAATAATGGTCATAAAGTGCTGTATTCGCTTACAAGCTTGTGGTTCCTTTTCGTTATTTCAATACGAATAGTAACTTGCAGAGGTAAATACTAACCAGCACGGAATGGCTTAAATAGTAGCATTCATACATATTGTCTTAGCGTTGAGCTTCTAATCCTGTCAATCGAAACCTGAGAAATTTCAAGCAAAGCAGGGAAGCGAAGATCAGCGCCTACGGTCCGCGTAGGCGTTGCTTCGTTTTGCTTTGCAGGCTTCTCAGGGCCTCGATTGGCAAACGGGTGATGTCCTACGCTTTTCCATGTTTAAACAACCAACTAAAATGGCAATTAATAATCTACATAGTCGCTGGTTTACTAAAGAGAATTGCGACTGTATACTTAACCTTCTTTATAAGAATTCTGAAAAGTTAGATACACAGCTTTTGAATAAGCATTATATAAGAAAAGCATTTGGAGGGAGTCGCTTGTTCTCAATTGGAGTATTTATATTTTCTTTATTTACTACCTCAATAACAGACTTGCAGGCTCAAGCACAAGTATTATCAATATCTTCTCTTTTAAAATTAACTGACCTTAGTCGCGATGAAATAGAAGATTTTATAATGAACAAGGGATATACATTTTACGATGTAAAAGCGCTAAATAGCAACTATATGCTTTATACTTATACTAGTAAATTGGGCATGGCTAATACAAGAGTTAAATCAGTAATGTTAGTGTATTATCTCGATAATACACTGGTACAAGCTGGTTTTTTAACAAGTAGTAGAACAGAATATTTAGAATTAAAACGGCAGATTAAGGAATTAAAGTATGTATTTAACTCATCTAAGATTGGTAAAGATGATTGGTTAACTAATTTTTATAGTAACCCTAAGAAGGGGAAATACACAATAAAGACTCGACAGAAATACCTCGAACAAATAAATTCTAACGAATTTGTTATAGAAGTAACACTGGTTAGATTGTAGATTTGCCAAGTTTCGTTCAAAGTAAGAAATATAACTGTTTATTTTGTTAAACAATCTGAAATATTGAAGCTGCTTAGGATAATGTAAAAGACTTACAAAGTAGGGAGAAATTTGAATTGAGAAATACAAATTTTGGGAGTACTCGAGACTGCTCGCTAAACTGTGTCACAGGTGAATGAAAGGAGTAAAACCTCTAACTTTCACTATCATGACTAACGAGTTCGATTTTGAAGCCTTTAAACAGGCAGCCATCAAAGGCCTTTATGAAGGCAAACCTTTAACGGGCGAAAACGGTCTGTTCGCTCCCTTGCTTAAGCACTTTCTGGAGTCTGCTTTGGAAGGGGAAATGGATGGCCATCTTACCCAAACCCGGCTCACCGAGCAAAACCGTCGCAACGGCAAAACCACCAAGCAAATTAAAAGCAGTGCCGGGCCTTTGGAGTTACAGACCCCGCGTGATCGCACCGGCAGCTATCAACCCCAGATAGTTCCGAAGCGACAGGTGGTACTGACACCTCAGCTCGAACAGAAGGTAATATCACTTTACAGTGTGGGCAATAGTTACGCTGACATTAGCCAACACCTGTCAGAGATGTACGGCTATTCACTGTCAGACAGCGAGTTAGCTGCTATTACAGACAAAGTCATCCCGGCCATGCGGGAGTGGCAGAACCGGCCATTGGAAAGTCTGTACACCTTGGTGTGGCTAGACGGCATTTATTACAAAGTGCGTCAGGATGGTAAAGTGGTCAC